>JBCCFQ010000388.1:0-4456 GCA_039029655.1 Pseudomonadota bacterium
GTGGACGGGATAATGGCCAATTGCGTCTGACTGCTACCTCTAACAGCAGCGGGGATAACATTACTGAGATTAACGCCAGTATTGAAGGGGAGGGGTTGGAGATTGGCTTTAACGTTTCACCAAAACGTGGTGTATTTGTCCGTGCACAGCCACCACTCCGTCCAGAAAGCCCTTCACATCGCGGGTATGACCGATGTGGTTTTGCGCTATGTGGAGGTGGACCCGTTGGGGAGGATCGAGCCAAACAAGCTGGAATCCGTGATTCAAAATGACAGAACCGCCGGTCTTTCCCCATGGTTGTTGGTGGCTAGCGGTGGAACCACCAACTTAGGTAGTGTCGACCCATTAAAAGATCTCGGGGACATCGCGAAACGCCATGGGCTTTGGTATCACGTGGACGCTGCCTACGGTGGGTTTTTCTTGCTGACTGCAGAGGGCAAAGAAGTATTGTCTGGGATGGAGTTGGCGGATTCCGTGGTGTTGGATCCACACAAAAGTTTGTTTGTGCCTTTTGGGACCGGGGCGGTCTTAGTGAAAGAAGGCATTGGTTTGTATCGTGCTCATGCTCACACAGCGGACTACATGCAAGATGCGGACACGGGAGAAGACTGGCGCAACCCCTCTGATCTAAGTGTGGAGTTAACCCGCCCCTTTCGAGCGATGAGGATGTGGTTACCGCTTAAGGTGTTGGGGGTCGCGCCTTTTCGCGCGGCATTGGAGGAAAAGCTCTTACTTGCGCAACATGCCTACCAACGAATGAAGGACTTGCCGCGCTTTGAGATGGGTCCCGAACCGCAATTATCAATCTTTGTGTTTCGCTATGTGCCAGAGCATGGTGATCCCAATGCATTTAACAAACGGCTAGTGGAAGCCATTCGCGAGGATGGCGAGGTGTTTTTGTCTTCCACCGTGGTGGAACAGAAATTTATGTTGAGATTTCCAATATTGTCTTTTCGTTCCCACCTGACCCAAGTGAATAGGGCCATTGATGTTATTGAGCGTTGTGCGGAAAAACTCCACGTTCTTGCCTGATCTCATTGAATTTCATTGACTTAACAGGCTATCGGATCTGGTGACAGCTGTCATCTAAAAGTTCTGCGGGAATCCAGGTATCCTTCAGTTTGCAAAGTTGGATACCAACAACAAGTGAATAGCCCAACTGATCAACTCAAAGAACTAAAAATTGACCGACATACCGAACCTCAAGGGTCTCGGACTCCCTGGTTATGGATTATTGTGATCCTAATCATTGTCGGGGTGGGAACGTGGTACTGGCTAAGCGGAGCAAACGCAGCCATCTCGGTGGAAACTGAAGTGGCTAGGCGCCCGGCCAGTCCTGTTGCAGCGGCCAGTGTACTGGATGCCTCTGGTTACGTGATTGCGCGACGACAAGCGACTGTCTCGTCGGAAACCACAGGCAAGGTGCTGGAAGTGTTGGTTGAAGAAGGTATGACGGTTGAACAAGGACAAGTTGTGGCGCGACTTGATGACACCTCGCAACAGGCGCAACTATCGTTGGCCAAAGCACAGGTCCAAGCCTCTCAGGCCGCATTGGCCGAGACTCGGGCACAACTAAAGCAATCAGAGTTGGATCTAAAACGAACACGTGAATTGGTGAGTAGAAAGTTGGTTAGTGAGGCGGAGCTAGATGCGGCGGTTGCCAACTTTGAAACATTAAGCGCACGTTTAGACGCTGGTCGAGAGAATGTTCAGGTCTCAAAACGGAACGTCGTTTTGTCAGAAGAACAGCTAGACAATATGACAATTCGCGCACCCTTTGCTGGGGTTGTGGTATCCAAGAATGCGCAACCTGGCGAAATGATTTCGCCAATTTCGGCCGGTGGTGGTTTCACTCGCACCGGCATTTGCACCATTGTGGATATGAGTTCCTTAGAGATCGAAGTTGATGTCAATGAAGCTTATATTCAGCGAGTGTCCCCAGGGCAACGGGTCAGCGCCACGTTAGATGCATACCCGGACTGGCGAATTCCCGCTGAGGTCATTGCCATTGTGCCCACGGCGGATCGCCAAAAAGCAACTGTTCGGGTGAGGATTGGTTTCTTAGAAAGGGATTCCCGCGTTCTTAGAGATATGGGCACCAACGTGGCTTTCTTGGGAACCGAGGTGCAACAGGCCGCAGAGCCTGTCCAAGGTGTATTGATTTCGGCGGATGCATTACAAGAAGATGAATCGGGTTCTTTTGTTTGGCGAGTGAGCAACGACCAAGTGGAGCGTCGTAGCGTAACCGTCGGGTTAACATCCAACAGCGTGAGAACCGTGGTTAAAGAAGGGTTAAGCGTCGGGGACAAGATTGTCAAAACCTCCGATAAGCCATTAGTGGCCGGAGCTAGTGTTGTTGAAGAGAATTAGCAGTTGGAGAAAAGCTGATGTCTGAGAACATGGTTGAACTCAATAATGTGAATCGCACGTATCAAAAGGGTAAAGAATCCGTTGCGGTGCTACATGACCTAGATCTGATGATCCCAAAAGGCGATTTTTTAGCTCTGATGGGGCCATCGGGATCTGGTAAGACGACGCTACTCAATTTGCTGGGTGGTCTGGACAAACCCACATCGGGTTCTGTGGTTGTTTCGGGTGCCACACTATCCAATATGAGCAACAGTCAGTTGTCGAGTTGGCGCGCTCAAAATGTGGGATTCATTTTTCAGTTTTACAATTTGTTGCCAGTACTCACGGCACAGAAAAACGTTGAGTTGCCTTTGTTGCTTACCAGCCTTGGAAGCGCTGAGCGTGCAAAACGTGCCGGTATCGCCTTGTCTGTTGTTGGTCTCGCGGATCGTGCTAAGCATTACCCACGAGAATTGTCTGGTGGCCAAGAGCAACGGGTGGCCATTGCACGCGCCATAGTCTCGGATCCCGAAATTTTGCTTTGTGACGAACCCACCGGGGACCTGGATCGGGAAACGGCAGATGAGATTTTGACTTTGATGCAAAGTCTAAACAAAGAGCAGGGTAAGACCATTGTTATGGTGACCCATGACCCGGAGGCGGCTCGTTATGCCAACCGAACGCTCCACATGGACAAGGGGAAACTCCAAGAGAGGGAGCTCGCATGAAGTACTTTGCTTTGGTATGGCGTAGCTTATGGCGTAAGAAAGCGAGAACCATTCTGACTGTGTTGTCGGTGATGGTGGCGTTTTTCTTGTATGCCGTACTCAGCGCCATTGGTTACGCGTTTAAAGGTGGCGTTGACTTAGCCAACGCCCAGCGACTGGTTATCGTTGACAAAATCACCTTCATCAACTCGTTGCCCATCAGTTATCTCAACAAGATTGCAGCGGTTCCTGGTGTGGATCTGGTAACTCATGCCACGTGGTTCGAGGGCTATTATCAAGACAACAAGAATCCAGTGACGCCGTTTCCAGTGGACCCGGAAACCTATCTCGCCGTCTATCCAGAGCTGACCTTAAGCGATGAGGCGCGCAAGGCTTTCGGGTCGACCCGAACGGGTGTGATTGTTGGGGAAGATCTAATCACGCGTTATGGTTGGAAGGTGGGGGATCGAATTCCGGTAGAGTCCAAAATCTATCCCCAGAAAGATGGTAACCGAGTCTGGGAGTTTGACGTGGTGGGGACCTTCGGAACCACCGATCCCAAAGGCAGTACGCCTTTTATGTTGTTCAACTATGAGTACTTTGATGAAGCTCGCGCGTTTGGTCAGGGTTCTGTCGGTTGGTATGTGATTCATATCGCGTCCGGAGCCAATGCCGTGGAAATAGCAAAGGCAGTGGATAACCAATTCGCAAATTCGCCCTCTCAAACTAAGACCAGTACCGAGGCAGCGTTTGCCGAGTCTTTCGCTAAACAATTTGGCAACATTGGATTGATTGTTACTCTAATTTTGACCGCCGTGTTTTTTACCCTGCTACTAGTTTCGGGGAACACCATGTCTCAATCGGTTCGCGAGAGGATTTCGGAGCTAGCGGTGCTCAAGACCTTAGGTTTCAAGGATGGGACGGTGCTGGGCATTGTACTAGGGGAGTCATTGCTGGTGATTGCGTTAGGGGGGCTGTTGGGTCTTGGGCTTGGCTGGTTTGTGGTGCAGGGGATTGCTCAAACCATGGGTACCATGTTGCCGGGTATGTACTTTACAGGCGAAGCCTGGCTGATTGGTATAGGTCTGATTCTCGCTGCGGGTATTTTGGCGGGTATTTTCCCGGCACTCAAAGCCATGCGCTTGACCATTGTCGATGCGTTGGCTAGGGGGTAAGCAATGAATTGGATTACTCAAATAATCGCAGTCACGATACTTAATCTTCGTAGTTTGCCCCAGCGATTGGCGCCCTCCTTAGTTTCAATTTTTGGCATAGCTGCGGTGGTAATGGTGTTTGCCGCGGTTTTATCCATGGCAAATGGCTTTGAAAGGACTATGTTGGCTGCGGGTTCTGATGATACGGCCGTCGTCCTGCGGAGCGGTTCCACATCTGAGTTAAAC
>JBCCFQ010000389.1:0-4439 GCA_039029655.1 Pseudomonadota bacterium
CCAGGGTGTAAAGAAACAATCCACCGATGCAAAGCCAAGCGGTGACTGGCCACCCATGGCCCCCCTTGGAGTCAGTGGGGTTGGCTTGAGGGAAGATTGAAAAAGCCGAAAGCAATACGATGACAAGAGCCACAAAACCAACGACTTGATAGGTCATGGACCAATGCAGTGCCCAAGATACAAAGAGGACAGCTATGGCGGAGCACAGATAGCCGGCGATGCTAAAACACCCATCTGTGATCACAAGCATGGAGGCCCGTCGTTCGGCTTGGTAAGTGAGTGAGATGGTTAGGGCGGCGCCCGCCAAGCCAACACCGCAACAGGTACCAATTACACCAAACGCGACCTGAATCGACTGCAGGTCCTTGGCCAGCAACAACGAAACAACGCTCGCGAGTATCAGGGCGTAGAGGGTTAGCATCAGAGCGCGAATGCCAAATCGGTGGTACACGGTTAGTGCTAAGATCGCCCCCAGTAAGTTACCACCGGTTAACCAACCAAAACGTTCGGTAACATCAGTTTCAGTGGTGCCAAAAAAGTCTGCAACAGATCCAGAGATAACGCCCCAAGGCGCTAACATGCCAGACATCACAAAGTAAGCCAGGAAACTCAGTACCGTAAGCCGTAACGTGTTTCTCACTGGGAGATCCATGAGCCTGGTTTTTGCACATCCAGTAGGCGGCGAACTTCATCGGCTCGGACTTGCGCTTTGTTCAGCACTTCTTGTTCATCTATTGTTAGCAGTTTGCCTTCGGTGAGCACTTGTTTTCCGTCCACGAAAACCGTGTGCACATTCGACCCATTGCAGGAAAACACGAGATTGGAAACCACATCATGAATGGGGTAGGTGTGTGGTCTCTTCATATCCAGGAGGACGATGTCGGCACGCTTTCCCACCTGCAAAGAACCCAAATCATGCGCCCGGCCAATGGCTCGCGCGCCATTGATGGTGGCCATTTCCAAAACACTCTCGGCGCTTAAGGCATTTGCGTTGCGTCGGGTAGCATTTTGTAAAAGACAAGCCGTTTTCATTTCACAAAACATGTCATAGCTGTTGTTGTTTAAAGCACCGTCGGTACCGAGCCCCAGATTGACTCCCGCCGACAATACATCGGGAACGGGTAGGATGCCTGTAGCCATTTTCATATTGGCTACGGGGCTGTGGGTAAGATGGGTACCAGTCTCCGCTAGGATCTCAATTTCCTTTGGCGTCACCCAACAACCATTAATCAAAAGGACGTGGCTTCCCAGGGCGTGATTATTACGAGACCATTCTGCAGGTCGGACGCCATAGGTGTTTTGTATGTAGACGGCATCCTCAAATTCAGAACAAAAGTGATACACAATGCCCATGCCTTCCGTTTGTGCCGATTCGGACACTGCTCGATAAAACTCTGGATGATCGGTGTCTCCCGGTCGTCGGGGTACCATTAACCCATACCAAAAATGAATTCTCCCCTGGGCGGTGCCATGCCATTGCTTCATGATATCCGTGGCATCTTTGACTCGAGTGTCCGCCCGTTGTTTGCTGTCTTCCCCCGGGGTTGGTGTGATAAATCGACCAAGCACCGCCCTGATGCCCAAAGTATCAATGGAATCACAAAGCCCATCATAATCGTCTGCCGGATCCACATTGGGACTCACAAAACAGGTGGTTCCCGCCCTTAGCATCTCCATCATGCTTAAGGTATTGGCTAACACGCCATCGGATGCGGCTCTTTTGACCAGATAGGGTTCTACCACATCGTCTAAGAAAGGCATCCAATGGAGCTTGTCACCGAGTCCTCGTAGCAAAGACTGGTCTGCGTGGGCATGGGTGTCTATCAGTCCCGGAATTGCAATGAGACCCTGGCCGTCTATCATGTTCGCGGTTTCATCCCGCGGTGCTGCAGCCATACAATCAACAGCAATTATTTTCTCGTCTTCTACCAAGACAAAGCCATGGTCGATGATGCGGCGTTGATAATCCATTGTGACAATCGTCACGTTGGTAATGATGAATTTGTTGGACATTGCTTTTCTTTTTGTTTTGTCCAAAGATTATGCCATAGGAAACCTGTGCACCGGGGTAGTCATGAAACGTTTGCAAATCTTAACCATTCTCACGCTGTCCGTATTCCTTGGCGCTTGCGCCCAAAACGCTATTCCCGGCGCCAATGGTTTTAGCAGCAAAGATGTGTGGTTGACCTCCCGAGGGCAGCGCATCCCGGCGACGTGGGTGACGCCAACAAAGAACCAAACGATGCCCCTGGTACTGCTAATTCATGGGCACGGCGGTACGCGACATGAGGCGGGCGGGTTTACTCGAGTCGCAGAAGGCCTTGCGAGACAAGGGATCGCCTCCATTCGTATGGACTTTCCAGGTTGTGGAGATAGCGAAGAACCGTTTAGCAAGAATAACCTCAGCAATATGCTGCTGGATGTCAAAGCTGCCCAAAGTTACGCACTCAAATCTGGCAACATCGATACTACCCGCATCGGTTTGGTGGGTTTTAGCATGGGTGGCCGGCTTGCCATGCTGCTAACGCAGGAAGGCGGGGATTACGCAGCTTTGGCCATGTGGGCACCATCCGCGGTGAATGGCGCCGGCGATATGGTGAAGTATCTTGGTGGGCCTGCAAAATATGAATCCATGAAAAATCAGGCAAAGACGGAGGGTTTCGCACCCTACACCACCTTTTGGGGGCAAAAACAACAACTGGGACTGCAGTGGTTTTTAGATATGGAAAACTCGCGGCCCCTGGATGCGGTACAAGAGTTTAAGGGTGACATTTTTGTTCTGTATGGCGACAAAGACGTTGTTATTCCACCGCGTGTGTCTGAACTTGTCCTAACCAACGCAAAAAACGCCGATATTGTGAAACGATACGTGGTTGTAGGTGCGGATCACGGCTTAGGGTTGTTCAATGATGACCATAATAGTTCTCGCCAGGCGGTGGATGAGACGGTGAGGTTTTTGGTGGGCAGTTTGGGGGGAGGGGCTGCATCACTGTGAGGTTAATGCGACTTTAGTGATTAGGCTTCAGACTTCTGGCCCCAGGCTTCGGGTCTCCAGATAGCAGGTCAAAGTCATTGGTGTTTAAGCAGCTATGTTTATCCTTGGCCTAAAGCCTAAAGCCTAAAGCCTAAAGCCTAGAGCCGCTTCGCGGCAAAGTACTACTGGATCCTGCCCTTCGGCAGGATGACAAAGTAGGTGTCAAGCGCGAGGAAAACCAGAAACCAGAAACCAGAAACCAGAAACCAGCAACCAGCAACTAGAAACAAAAAAAAGGGCCTTTCGGCCCTTTTTTTAGAACACCGTCTTTCTTTATGTTTTCGACGCCTGAAAAATACTTTCAATAGAATCATCCAACATAGCGTTAAACTCGTCTTCGCTTTGTTGTGCGCTCAGTCCTTCTGATAAGGCTCTTGAGAAGCTCGCCACCATCTTGTGATTGCGACCTAAACGAGCGTTGGCTTCTTCTCTTGAATAGCCGCCGGAAAGCGCTACGACTTTAAGTACGTTGGGGTGAGCAATGCAGTCCGCATACAAATTGTCTTCTTCTGGCAACGTGAGTTTTAGCATGATGATCTGATCAGAACTGAGTTGTCCGATTTCGTTCATCAGCGCTGCTTTCAATTGTGCTTCCGCTTCCGCTTTGTCGGGACAGTTGATGTTGACCTCAGGCTCAATAATGGGGACCAAGCCAGCGTCACAAATTTGTTTCCCCACTTCAAATTGTTGAGCCACGTTGGCGTTGACCCCATCGGCATTGGCATGATTGATAACCGAGCGCATTTTCGTGCCAAAAATACCTTTTTGTTTGCCGCGCTCCAGGAGTTCTGCCAAACCCGGCATGGGTTTCATCAGCTGAGCGCCGTTTTCTTCATCAGCCAAGCCTTTGTCGACTTTTAGGAAAGGCACAACATTCTTGACGTTCCATAAGTAGTCCGCCGTTGCCTGACCTTCAACGTCTCGATCCATGGTGTTTTCAAAGAGAATAGCACCGAGTATTCGATTGCCGCCGAAGCTTGGGCTTGTGACGATGCGAGTACGCATCTGGTGAACCATGTTGAACATTTCATCATCGTTGCTGTAAGCGTCTTCAGAAACTCCGTACAAACGAAGTGCTTTGGGCGTGCTGCCACCACTTTGGTCCAGGGCCGCGATAAAACCGTCCTGGGTTCTGATTTTTTCAAGTTGTTGGTCTTTGCTCACGATAGTCCTCGAGGCTATTGGTTTTGGTGTTGTTGTATTCTACGCCAGTTACGAAGCCTGACGCAGCTCAAATTCCGTTAGGGAACTTTATCGGGGTTTTTCTGGGGGCGACACCCCCTCTTAACCTAATGTTCAGCCTTGGGTGGGGACTAACGATAGAAGATGTGTCCGCCGATTCGCGCAACCCGTTGGCGCTTTATTCGCCATGGGACTTTCATACCTGTCGCGTGGAAAAACAGGG
>JBCCFQ010000390.1:0-4436 GCA_039029655.1 Pseudomonadota bacterium
CCGAGCGACGTCAAAGAGAGGGTGGTGGACCAACCCTAGCGGTGGAAGCGACCCAGGTTTTTGGCCAAGAATACACCGTCAGGTTGCAAAGCTATGGCACGGTACAGCCCCGCACCCAGAGCATCCTGGTGGCCCAAGTGACAGGGCAAGTGGTCTCTATTAACGATGATTTTAGAGAGGGTGGATACTTCGAAAAAGGCGACGTGTTGCTCACCATTGATGATCGAGACTACGCCGCCGACGTTAGAATCGCCGAAGCATCCCTCATGGATGCACGGCAAGCCCTGGCCGAAGCGGCAGCCCGGTCGGAACAAGCACTACAAGACTGGCAGCGTTTGGGTAATCCTGGCGAACCCTCGGATCTTGTGTTGCGTAAGCCACAGCTTGCCGCTGCCGAAGCCCGTGTGATCTCTGCACGGTCTGCTTTGGAAAAAACCCGCCTTGATTTTGAAAGAACCAAGATCATCGCACCATTCGATGGTCGTGTACTTCGACAGCTGGTTGACCTCGGACAGGTGGTAGGTAACAACACTCAAGTGGCGGAAATCTATTCAACGGACACAGTTGAAGTAAGACTGCCATTGCGCAACAGCGACCTGGCGTTTATCGATCTTCCGGAAAACTACCGAAATAGCGCACCCGAAGAAGCCACCAGTCAACCAAACGTAACGCTTCGCTCCAGTTTGGGCGCCAATGAAGCTTGGCAAGGGGAGATTGTTAGAGCTGAGGGCGCTATCGATCCAACCGCACGACAGCTACATGTCGTGGCTGAGATCGATGATCCCTTTGGGGCCGACAACATCGGCAGGAGTCCATTAAAAATAGGTGAGTACGTCACAGCGGAACTGGAGGGGAAAACCCTAACCGATGTCATCCTCATACCCAACGGAACCATTTATCAGGGCAGCTATGTGTATGTGGTAGAGAATGACTTATTGCTGAGACGAGACATACAAATCGCATGGCAAAATGAAGAGCACTCCATTATTGCCAATGGCTTAGCGAACGGTGACACATTAGTTACAACACCGTTAGGGCAAGTGACCTCAGGATTGGCCGTACGCCTACTCAATGGTTCCGACGGCAACAAACTCACACAAGACAAAGATACGAAACCACCCCGAGGGGGCACTGGGGCTAACGGTAACAATCCCAAGCGTAAGGATGAAACCTCATGATCTCCTGGTTTGCTAGAAACTCGGTTGCTGCCAACCTGTTGATGATTTCCATTGCGATTGGTGGCTTAATCGCCATGAAAAATGAAATCACGTTGGAAGTTTTTCCATTCAGTAATTTAGATTCCATTCGCGTCTCCGTTCCGCTACGAGGAGCCACACCAGAGGATGTGGAACTGGGCGTGGCGGTCAGAATCGAAGAAGCGATTCAAGACTTGGAAGGCATAGAGCAAATCACCAGCACCTCCCGGGAAGGTGCCACCAGTGTTCTAATCGAGGTGGATTCTGATTACGATCCCAGGGATTTGCTGGGTGATGTGAAGTCACGTGTGGACGCCATCAATACCTTCCCCGCCGACACCGAAAACCCCGTCATCAGTCTCGCCCAACGCACCATATCGGTTATTGATGTGGTGGTAACCGGTGACTATGGCGAACAGGAAATCAGAACCTACGCCGAGCAAGTTCGGGATGAGATTAGTCGCTTAGGTGCTGTGTCTCAGGTCGAGTTGTTAGCGGTGCGTAACTACGAGATCGCTATTGAACTGTCCCAAGACCGACTCAGAGACTACGCCATCACGATTAATGATGTGGCAAACGCGGTTCGCGCCAGTTCTTTGGATGTATCGGCAGGCAACGTTAAAACCGATGGCGGTGACATACTGATTCGTTCTAAGGGGCAGGCCTACCGACAAGTGGATTTCGAATCCATTGTGGTCAAAACAAACCTGGATGGCTCAATTATTCGTTTGGGAGATATCGCATCAGTTCAAGACGGGTTTGAAGAAACTTCTCTCAAAACACGATTCAACGGCAAACATGCCGCCCTCATTGGCGTGTCTCGGGTAGGCAAGCAAAGCGCCCTGAGTGTTGCGGGAGCCGTGAAAGAGTACATCGCCAACAAGCAACAATCGCTTCCCCAAGGCGTTGAACTCACCTATTGGGATGATGATTCAAAGGTGCTTAAAAATCGCCTAGGCATCTTGTTAAGCGGGGCTTTGCAGGGTGGCTTGCTGGTAGTGATTTTGCTGACGCTGTTCTTGCGGCCAGCAGTTTCACTCTGGGTATTCATCGGAATTCCGATTAGTTTCATTGGCTCATTCATCCTCATTTCCTTGTTTGATGTCAGCATCAACTTAATGAGCGCGTTTGGATTCATCATTGTGCTGGGTATTGTGGTGGACGACGCCATCGTCACTGGAGAAAACGTTTACCGGCACATCAAAGACGGCGACGATGGTCTTAGAGCCGCCATAGAAGGGACTCAGGAAGTAGCCGTACCGGTAACTTTCGGTGTACTCACCACCATTGCGGCATTTGTGCCGCTTTGGTTTGTCGAAGGGCGGTTGGGACAGATCTTTGCACCTATCCCCTCGGTGGTGATACCGGTGCTGCTGTTCTCTCTGATTGAATCAAAGTTTGTTTTGCCCGCTCACCTTAAACACATCAAGCCCAGGGATCGCAGCAACCCTTCGAAGTTTCAGCAATGGCAGCAGAAATTCGCTGACGGTTTTGAAATTGCGGTCATCAAGTACTACACACCGATCCTAAAGTTCGCCACGGAAAATAGGTACTCAACATTGGCATCATTTATCGGTGTGTTTGTGGTCATCGTAGCCCTGATCTCAAGTGGATGGACAAAATTTATTTTTAGGCCTGCCATCGAAGGCGAAACCGTCACCACCAGTTTGCAGATGCCGGTAGGAACGCCCTTTGCTGTAACCGATACGCACATACAGCGTATCGCCGATGCAGTAGAGGGACTCAAAGGCGATTACATTGACACCGACGGCGAAACCATCATTCGCAATGTCATGTCTACCACCGGTGCACAGCGAAGAACCCGGGGCAGCCATGTTGGTCGTGTGCAGTTTGAGCTCAAACCACCAGAAGAACGTGTTATTGACGTCTCACCCCAAGAGATAGCAGGTAAACTCCGCCGCGCCATTGGCAATGTTCCTGGTGCAGAATCACTCAACATTCGTTCGTCATTCTTCCGACCCAGCGAGCCCATTGATATTCAATTCAGCGGCAATTCCTTGGCCACCTTGCAGCAGGTAGGCGATCTAACCAAACAGCACCTGACCAGCTATACCGGTGTATTCGAAATACAGGACAACCTTTCCGACGGAAAGGAAGAGATACAGATTGAGCTCACCCGCCAAGGGCATGTCTTAGGACTGAATCGCCGCGATGTTGCAAATCAAGTGGGCGAGGCGTTTAAAGGATTTGAAGCCCAACGGATACAAAGAGGTAGAGACGATATTCGCGTCATAGTTCGCTTACCCAGGGAAGAACGTCGCACCATCGATACCCTGAATGAGATGTTGATTCGTACACCCAGTGGTCAACAGGTCCCGTTGGCTAATGTGGCAACCCTCTCACCCAGTAAGGGCCCTTCGGAAATCACTCGTATTGATCGCTACCGGGTGCTGAACGTAACCGCGGACATCGATAAGGAAAACGTTAATATGACGACGTTGTCAGCGGACTTACGAGACTACCTTGACCAGATGCTGCTGCAATATCCAAGTATTACCTACAGCATGGAAGGTGAAGCAAGAGAGCAACGCGAGTCTTTCCAGAGTTTGTCTTTGGGCTTGTACGTGGTCTTATTCGCCATTTATTGTCTATTGGCACTACCCCTCAAGTCCTATACTCAACCCATCATTGTCATGTCGGTGATTCCCTTTGGTTTGATTGGGGCCACTCTCGGTCACTGGGTAATGGGTTTTCACTTGTCCATCATGAGTATCTTAGGCCTGATGGCTTTGATCGGTGTTGTGGTCAATGACAGTCTGGTACTGGTGGACTTTGTGAACAAGAAACATCGTGATGGTGGACATTCCCTTGAAGATGCTGTGCTGAGTGCTGGAATCGTTCGTTTTCGGCCAGTCATGTTGACATCACTGACGACTTTCTTTGGCCTACTGCCGTTGATGTTAAACAAGTCTTACACGGCTCAGTTTCTTATCCCCATGGCGATTTCCTTGGGCTTTGGCATTATTTTCGCCACGGTGATTACGCTGATTCTGATCCCCTCTAATGTGTTGATTGCACGAGACATAGGACAGGGCTTGAAGAAACTGGGTCGAAACATAGGCATCCTCGCCAGTCCAACCTAATTTATGGTCTAAGTGTGACTAGCGCCCCGCAGTCTTTTCTCGTAGCCTACTATTGAAGGCTAGAGAGGTAGCGATATGTCCAACAAATGGGAACTGGCCCAAATCAACATCGCGACTGCGCGGTATTTGCCCGAAG
>JBCCFQ010000391.1:0-4427 GCA_039029655.1 Pseudomonadota bacterium
ATTTCGGCCTTTTCATATTTGTCTGCGAGTTTCTCGCACTGACCGACCAGCTTATCCGCAACCGGGAGGCAAAGTCTTCCAGATAACGACAATTCCTCCCGGCGAGTAATCGACTCTACATAGATCGTGGGGATGCCCATAAGACGCCCAAGGATGACGAATGGTACGCCCACCCCTGCGCCGGTGGAGATGACGACTCCAGGTTTCTCTGTTCTGAGCACTCGATGAGCCAGGAGTAAGTTCCTAAGGAAGTTCTTGATACTTCGATTGGTAGGGTAGTGGGCCCAAACGGTTTTTTCATCTTCAAGCAACTGAACGGCATCAGAGGTTGGAAAGCTCACCCAAAGCTTGTCCTTGTCTTTCCAATGTCGTGTCAACATAGACATTTGATAGAGATGCCCGCCGGAAGAGCACGCCAGTAGCACCTTCATGCCGCTGACTCCGAGCGAAGTGCCAACGAGAACTGTTGTGTCGCTTGGTACAGGGGCTTAAGCACGGTGGAAGGGTTGAATGATGCTACCGCCGCACCACAATTTACCGGTGAGTACTGCTGCCGATTGCCGAGCACCCTGCTAACTGCCTCAGCAAAGTCGTTGGGATCACGTTGGGTCACAATCTCACCGGAAACACCGGGTTCGACTACCCGTCGAATATCCCCTACGTCAAACCCTACAGCCGGGCAGCCACTGGCAAGACTTTCATTGATGGCCATGGACATACCCTCACTCTTGGATGGGAGCACAGAGGCCTTGCTGATCCAAAGCAGCTCCCTGAGTACTTCTCTCGGCTGTGATGGCAAAATCGTGACATCTTCAGTGAGCTGTAGTTCGCGAATCAGTTGATGCATTTGCGTCTGTAAACCGCCCGAGCCCACCAACAGTAAATGGCTATCGGGACTCTGGGACAAAACCTGGCGCCATGCCTGGATCAACAGCAAAGGGTCCTTAACTTCGTCGAACCTTCCGAAGTACAGCACCAGACGTTTATTCTCGGGTAATCCGAATTTTTCACAGTTTCGGGTCCGGGCTGCATTCAGTTCGGTTTCGCTTGGACACAAATAGAAGGTTTCTGGGTCCACCCAGGTGGACATCAGAGTCATTGGCTTATGCAAATACCCATACTTTTTGGCGTATTCTTCGTAGCATTGTTGGTTCACAAAGAACAGGCCGTCAGACCTAACCACCATTTTTTGTTCTGCGCGGTCATAGACGGGCCGCGGTATAAAGCGCCATTTGCTCTCCGAGCTAATTTGCCATCGGTAAGAAGGGTTCTTGTGCAAGATCAGAAAGTGGGAGTTGTCTGAGTTTTTGGCAAAGCCGTACCAGGGTTCTATACCATGGTAGTGAATGACATAGTCTTCAACTTGCTTTTGTTGGGAGAACTTTCGCAATCCAAGGGCGTAATGTATACGGCCCGGAATAAGGCGATTGTTTGGCGTATGGGCTACTGGTATGACAGTACAGACCTTGTTGCGGATCTCAAAGGGCATTGGTTGAAATAGCGGGTGTGTCTGTTCTGTCAACACCGGCAACCAAATATCAAAGTCGCTTGGCGCATACTCAATGAAATCCTCTAGGAATCGCCCTATGCCCCCCGGTGTGACGGAAAAAGGATCCCAATGCCAACACAGCATGACCTTGATTCGATGTGTGTCTCTGGAGGAAATCATGCTAGATAAGACTGCGTTGAATTCGTGGAGTCAGGATTTTCATGATTTCGGCCACAGTGATTGACGGAGCTCTTGTGGTGTCAAGAAAATGTGCGTTTGGCTTTTCTGTCAGCAACTTGGCGTAGTTATGAGATATTGCTCCGAGTTTTTTAGGGTCGTCGTGATGCTTCCGGGCGATAATATCGTTCAGGGGGGCGTTACAGTAAAAGGTGAAGTCAGGTGTTGGAATGGTTTTATACAACAGCCCCGACAGTGTCGTGGGTAGCGTGCGATAAGTCAGCACGTCATACAGGTATCTGTCATAAACGCTGACAACGCCAATATTGGACCGAATTATTGTCTTGGCTAGAGTCCCAAGGCGAATAAACAATCTTAGGGGCCGAGGATAGGTTTTTTTGGGGCCCATGTAATATAAGGACTTTGAACCTAGGAAGCCTAAGCGTCGATTAATTTCCTTGGACAAAGTGGATTTTCCGCTTCCGTCGACACCGACGAAGGCGATGGTGAAACCCCTGCGTCCAAAAATCCAGCGAAGTCTGGTGCCGATTCGGTCAAGAGTATGGATTGCAGAGTATCGGAGATACGGCGACAGGGTTTTTAAAATCAACCTTCGACGCCAGCTCACTCTTTGATTCTGATCTCGACCTGACGAAACAATGGCTTCTACATTTAAGACATTGGGTCCTAAGGCCTCATCCATTTTTGACTGTACGTAGAGAATCTCTTCAGGTGTTGATTTGGAGATGGCATTCCAGTGTTTGTCGGCGTCAAGTAGCACATATTTTAGGGCGTGATAACACAGAACAGGTTTCGGGTCGCTTACCCAGACCCCAGACTGCCTCACACGCGTCGCCAATAGGTCATCCCCTATTGGTAGATAGAAATTCTTTAGTTTCGCCCCGGTAATTATCTTATACATGATGTGCAACATCACCAAGCGGTTATTATCAATGATGTAAAAGAAGTCTGTGTAGCGTTCCACCGTTGTGCTACGGTGGGAAAAACCATGTTCAATCGCAAGTTCACGCAGTTTGCCCGCGTGTTTTTCTTCCATGTACAGATCTAGTTCAACCGACTCGTCTTGTTCTAGAAGATCGGCGTCTTCGATACTCTTCCAGACTACGTACTCAATACCTTCGTCGTCCAGCTTGTGTAAGAATTCCTTGGTCATAATGATTCCGTTCTTGCGATTTTGTCTAGCATGATGATCCACCGTAGGTCGCGATTTGGGTTATTGGCCCAAATCAGCATTCGTTCGACAAAGAACAATGAACGATAAAAGCTCAAATGAGTTTTTTCGCTGCTGTCACTCCACGGCATTCGTAGGTATCGGTGAGTGTCTAGGCTGCGGATTCTATGGACATGCGTTACGAAAATGTGAAGGTTAAACGCATCGTACAGTAGAGAATGTTCTGCCGTGCTCTCCCAATCTATTAGGTAGTTTTCAGAGGTCTCACGCTCCCAAACGATATTTCCCAGGTTCAAGTCCCCATGAGCTTGCGCAAGGTATGTAGATTTCGGCCTATCGAGTTCTTTGTTGAGCAGCATCAAAGCAGTGCGTCGGACGCGTTCAGGCAGAGCCGAGGCACGATTTACTTTCTCGGTCAGTTCGTCCACATAATGAGTTGTAACAACCGCTCGTTGAGTCTGGCCGTATAGGTCTCGAAGCCCAGAAAACATCCGGTCAAGCACGGATTGTCTGTCGCCGGCCGCGCGGGGTGCGGCCAACAGGCTTGCTCCATCAACCAGCCGATGACAAAAGTACTGTCCTTCTGCATCACAATGGATCAGTTCTGGGATGAACAGTTTTGTGGAGAGGTTTGTTCTTGCATGGATTTCACGAAGAACGTATTGCTCTCCACCAGGTTTGGCCCAGTCCAATATGCTACGATTTCGCAAATCGATGAGGCGGTATCGCATGCCTTTTCGCCAGGATAAAAATTGATACGGTGTGTGGATTTTCGCTGTAGGGAGCAGCCAACTTGGTAAAGCCGCAGCCACCTGGATTGACCGTTTTAACAACCAATTGGACGCTAGTCCCTTTTTACCGGCATTCTTACT
The DNA here is from genome assembly GCA_039029655.1 of Pseudomonadota bacterium. Lineage (GTDB taxonomy): Bacteria > Pseudomonadota > Gammaproteobacteria > Steroidobacterales > JBCCFQ01 > JBCCFQ01. The sequence continues at coordinate 3,731 of JBCCFQ010000391.1, forward strand.
GACGACTAGGCCATCCAGTAATTGTCTAAGTTCTTTTGACCTATCGTCGATGATGAAAGCTACTCTGGCCATGGGAAAAGACAAGAGCTTTCGATTGCCGTCGATACTCCTCAACCGCGGGAGCTTTTCTTTTTCCAATCGCCGAATGATGCTCAACGCGTTTAGCGGTTCCGTGTTGTCCACGGCGCAAGAGTTCGTGCTCAGGTTTGCTCGTTCAATGCTTAGATTGCTATAGGACATTGTCGATACCCCGACAAAGGTCCAAGCGGAGCAACATGCCCCGGCAATGGTTGGCTAGCTTAAAGTCGTTTCCATCCACGTTGAACTCCGCGGCAACCTGGGGTACTATTTCAGCCATTGCCGAACTCGAAAGCCATGGTTTACGTACCATGCTCATCAACGCCGTCGCCACTGCTACGGCTCGCTCCAAGGAGTTGAGTGGAGTGTAGGGCTGGAGAAATATAAATTAGTGCATACAAATAGCCTTATAAACCTGTACCCCTATAGCCTTATAAACCTGTACCCCTATAGCCCTCTAAACCTGTACCCCTATAGCCCTCTAAACCTATAGCCCTAAAAAAATGCTTTGCATCATCGACTACGGTATCGGAAATCTTAGATCTATAGAAAAGGCCTTGCAGGCGGTTGGGGCTATAGGTTTAGAGGGCTGTAGGGCTATAGGTTTAGAGGGCTATAG
>JBCCFQ010000392.1:0-4424 GCA_039029655.1 Pseudomonadota bacterium
AGCACGGAGGAGCTGATTGCAGATACCGATCGAGGCATTCTGGTCACCCGTACCTGGTACATCCGATCCGTTGATCCACAAACGCAGCTGTATACCGGTCTAACCCGGGATGGCACCTTTTACATCGAAAATGGTGAAATACGGTACCCGTTAAAGAACTTCAGATTCAATGAAAGCCCGGTGATCATGCTTAACAACCTAGAGGAGTTGGGCAAAGCCCAACGAGTCTCTTTGTTTGGTAACGCAGTCATGATGCCTGCCATCAAAGCAAGGGAGTTCACCTTCACTAGTCTATCCGACGCTGTCTAGGCTACCATCGGCGAGGTATGCAAAGGCGACGATTCCTACAATTTGTTTTGGGTTTGACAGGGAGTGCCGTGATTCCACGGCGCCTGCTTGCCCAAGCGAACACCCTTGAGCGTTACGACTTCCGATTCACCCGGCTTATGTACGAATCAGGGGATTGGAATGTTGACGAACGGATGCCCAACAACATTCTAAATTCATTAATCGAATACACATCGCTGCAGGTGGATCCGGAAGAGCGGGTCATCGCATTAGCCAATGAGGCAATCTTTCGGGAACCATTCTGCTATTTGGCCGGGCACAGGCTAGTGGAATTCACCGATGTAGAAAAGAAGAATTTCGAACACTATGTCGCCAATGGGGGTTTCGTTTTTGTCGATGACTGCAATCACGACATCGATGGTTTGTTTGCGGTCTCGTTTGAGAAACAAATGAGAGAACTGTTCGGCGAAAATGCATTGAAGAAACTGCCCAATGATCACGCCCTGTACTCTAGTTTTTTTGAATTTGACGGTCCACCAACCACAAGTTTCGAACTAAATGGCTGGGGTGATGATTTGGTCCATGACTATTTGAAGGGAATCGAGGTCAATGGACGTCTGGCGGTACTCTATAGCAATAAAGACTATGGCTGTGAGTGGGACTACGACTATCGAAATAAGCGTTGGCTTGCGGTTGACAACACCCGATTCGGGGTCAACATTGTTATGTATGCCTTAACAACATGAGTACGGTGTGACGACCAACGAGTTTTCAAAATCAGATATCAAACGACTGCTCTCAGCCCTTGAAAAGGTGCGTAGCAATGTGTCGAAGATCATCATTGGTCAAGAGCAAGTCGTTTCTGAGATGCTCACTGGACTTATTGCCGGCGGTCATTGCCTTATTGAGGGAGTTCCCGGCCTGGGCAAAACGCTTTTGGTCCGTAGCCTTGCTCAGGCCTTACAGCTCAAGTTTGGACGTATCCAGTTCACACCAGACCTCATGCCCAGCGACATCATCGGTACAGAGGTGATAGAGGAAGACCTACAAACCGGGAAAAAGTCATTTCGTTTTAATCCTGGCCCAGTATTTGCCAACCTGTTATTGGCGGATGAGATCAACAGGACGCCGCCAAAAACACAAGCAGCTTTGCTCCAAGCAATGCAAGAGAGGTCTGTAACCTACTCGTCAAAAACACATACCCTAGATCCGCCCTTTTTTGTTCTGGCCACCCAAAATCCGTTGGAACAATCCGGTACTTATGAGCTGCCAGAAGCTCAGCTAGATCGGTTTTTGCTACACATCGAAATTGACTATCCGGAAGAGGTCCAAGAACTCAACATACTCGAGGAAACCACGGGTGGTGAGAGACCTGAGGTCAATGCAGAAATGGAAGGCGGCCAAATTCTGGAACTACAGACTGTTGCTCGACAGATTCACGTGAGTTCGTCGATTTTTGACTACATAAATCGGCTCGTCAGATCAACGCGGCCCCAAGTTTCATCGGTCAAAAACATTGTCGACTGTGTGAAATGGGGTGCGGGCCCTCGAGGAGGCCAATCCTTGGTCCTTGCGGCAAAGGCCAAGGCACTTATTGAAGGTAGGTTGTCCGTAACCCGGGAGGATGTTCGTGATATGGCATTACCAGTACTGAGACACCGCCTACTTCTAAACTTTCACGCCCAAGCCGAACAAGTACGAGTCGGCGATATCATCGAGGAACTTCTGCAGTCCATTCCTGGCCCGGAAGAAAATCTGGGTTCATGAGCAAAGGGCTTGTTGATGTCACTACCTTAGCGAGAATTCGCGACTTAAACCTGATTGCAAAACTCGTTATCCAGGGTGGCGCCTATGGATTGCATAGCAGTCGCCAGCGGGGTGCCGGTTTCGAGTTTAGTCAGTATCGAACGTACCAACCCGGCGACGACCTACGCTATGTAGATTGGAAATTGTTCACACGGACAGATCGATTGTTTGTGCGCGAAGCAGACAGGGAGAGTCAACAAAATGTTTGGTTTTTATGCGATCTATCCGAATCCATGAACCAGCCCAGTGGTCAAATCTCGGACTGGACAAGACTCGACTGTGCGAAATGTTTGATTGCAACCTTGGCGCATCTGATCTGTGCACAGGGCGATCATTTTGGCTTTCTCGGATTGCGAGAAGCGACTCCGCCTATATTGCCGGATGGTCTGGGACAGCAACACTTACAAAAGCTTTACCGAACACTAGACCAAATGCAGGCAAGTGGTAGCTCAGCGGGCTTCATCGAAACACCAGCCCTTTACGAGAGCATCCAAGATGCGGATGTCACGGTGTTTGTTACCGACCACTTTCAGCTTAACCAGGAATTTAGCAGCTTGACCAGCAAACTGGCCGCCGCCGGTAAAGAACTGGTGGTTATTCAGCTTCTGACTCGGGACGAAAAGGAGTTCCCCTTCAAGGGCAACTTGGCGTTTGAAGACCGGGAAACTGGAGAGACTTTGGAAGTGGATGCTGGAGATTTTCGCCAACATTATCTAACAAACCTCGAATTGGAACTGAGTAAAAATGCCAGCCACATACTCAGCCTGGGTGGTCAGTTTCATGAACTGATTATTGAGGACCCCTTGGATGCATCAATCTGGCATCTATTGAAGGCCAGACAAGCACCTAAGAGTCGCCGAGGGTTATCCAGTTGAAATTTGCCTGGCCCGTCGCTTTTCTTGGATTAGCAACATTGCTGATTCCCATAGTCATTCATTTGTTGCAACGGGGTCACGGGAAACGTGTCCCTCTCGGTTCTGTGAGATGGCTAAAGGAAGATCAAAAACCAAAGTGGAGAAAATTACGTCCATCACAAATCCCTCTGCTTATCGCACGCGTCCTGTTTTTGGTGGCTGCCGTCACTATTCTGGCGCAACCGTTTCTACCCAGCGAATGGTTTGGGTCTTCGGACAACATCGTACTAGTGCACCCGAGTGTTGCCAAAGACAGTCCATTGCTACAGGACGAGAGCAATAAACAAAAACGGTGGTTGTCCCCAGGGTTTCCCGAGATAAACACCCCAGCACCGCTGGCTGAGACCTCGAGTGTATGGGGTCTATTACAAGAAGCAGATGCAACCATACCGACGGACGCAAACATCCAAGTGATTGCGCCCACAAACCTTGACCTGTTTGCAAAGCAACGCCCCCTTTTGAGACGGACCATAAGCTGGACAGCGTCAGAAGCCCTGGATATTGCGGGAAAAAACCCAGTACCAATGGAAATCAACGTTATCTTTGACGACCAAACACGCACTCAAGCAGTGGCTGTCGGAAACGCCATCACTGCTTGGAGCACAGTTGGAATCGTTGCCCAGGCCAAATTGTCTCGAGTTGAGAACATCGGTAAAACGACGCAGTGGACAGTTTGGTTGAGCGAGGCATCAATTCCCCCCAGTCAGCAGGGTATCGTAGTGGCAAATCAAGGGTTCCAGGACGCCATGACCTTTGATAACCAAACCAAGGTGTTTCCCCAAAATGGTGCGAGAATTGTCGCCTGGCCCAAAGAACTACAGTCACTAGGAACCAGCGCGGAAATTCCCAATTTCCCAGAGGCGCTGTTGGATGTATTCAGGACGCATTCCCCGACAATACCCACCAACACTGCGGTTTCCGAAAGCCTTGTCATTCCCATAACCAGCTCTGAACTTGCATTTTCAACAACACAATCAGGGCAACTACCCGCTTGGTTGCTTCAGCTTTTGGTTGCTGCATTTCTTATTGAGAGGCTTTTAAGTGTTTTTTACGGGCGGCGGATGTGAGCAACCTGGATAGTAAGAAAATACGAAGTATGGCGCGCGGCCTTCGTTGGGCTCGGTATCAGATTTTTGGAGTCTATGCTTTTGGTGTAACCGCCCTTTGTGTAGTACTTCTTAAACGCTTTTCTGATCTATCCTGGCTGACAACACTAAGCATAGGTGCTGCAGCCGGAACATGCGCTTTGGCTGTCCTAGCATGGCGTGGCTGGCAATCCCGCGTCACACCTGTGCGCTATGCCCACCATTTGGATGACATGTTTCCGGAGTTCGACGATAGTGCTGAACTACTATTAAAAAGGCCCAAACAACTTTCCCCGCTACAACTTCACTTAAGGAAACAACTTCAAGAACG
>JBCCFQ010000393.1:0-4420 GCA_039029655.1 Pseudomonadota bacterium
CGTCGACAATGGGAATAACCCGTTCGTAGGCCATCCGGGTAGGCCCGATCACACCCAATACGCCAATCACTCCATCATCAGCCATATAGGGCGCGGTGACCAGACTACAGTCATCCAGGATCTCGTACCCGGATTCCTCGCCAATGAAAATCTGAACACCTTCACTTATCAAGCACTTATCGAGTATATCTAGAATTTCTCTCTGTTTTGTGAATGCCTCAAACAGTTGCCGGAGCTTACTGACATTAGACAGTTCCGAGTACTCCATCAGGTTGGTTTCGCCGGCCAAAACGAAGCCCGCACCCGGGTCCTGGCCTGATTGTTTAAACACCTCTTGGGCCACTGAAATCGCGTCCATCATCATTTGATTCATGGTTTCGCGGGTGGATTTCAGCTCATCTACCAGTTGCCGGCGAACCTCTTCTATGTCCGTGCCAGCAAATTTGGCATTCAAAAAGTTAGCCGCCTGCTGCAGTTCCCCCGCCGAGTAAGGACGGTTTAGACTCACAATACAGTTTTGCACTTCCTGATCATTCACCACCAGAATGGCCAAAGCTCTATTTTCAGACAAACGCAAAAACTCGATCTGTCGCAAAGAGTTTCTGGATTGCTTCGGCAAGGTCACAACCCCCGCCAGATGGGTAATACCTGACAGTAAGTTAGAAGCCGCCTGAATCAGCTCACCAGAATCCGTAGCATGCTGAGGCAATGAACCCTTGAGTTTGTCCACCTCACCGGCTCTGAGGGGCTGCACTCGGAGCAAACTGTCGATGAACATTCGGTAACCCTTCACCGTGGGAATCCGACCAGCTGATGTGTGAGGGGCCGCGATAAACCCCATTTCTTCGAGGTCCGACATGACGTTACGGATGGTTGCTGGACTAACTTCTAGACTGGTTTCCTTGGATAGGGTGCGTGACCCTACCGGCATTCCATCTTTGATGTAGCGTTCCACCAACGCACGCAGGAGTTCCTGGGCACGCTCGGGTATTTGCGATGGGCTTTCCTCAGCCACCGATAACAGTCTCCTATAGACAGTTTTGGCACTCTAGGCCTTAGTCTGCCAGAAAAACTAGCAACGCGCCGTGGGAAGTGTCAAGGGAGCGGTTGCTAAGCTCCTGGTTTTTTACCAGTATTGCGGTTTGAAGCTCTTGAATGATACTGACGCCCATGCCCAACGCCTTTTCCACTATAGCCCTGATTGGCCGATTGACAGACCCAAAAGTGCAGGAGACTTTTCAAACCCTGGCCACGCTTTTGACTGACCGGGGTGTCGACGTTGTTGTTAACCAAGACTGTAAGGTGGACTTTGGTGGTGCCAAAGTAGCTACGGCGTCTGAGAATGATTTCCCCAGATTGAGTGATCTCATCGTGACCGTCGGGGGTGACGGTACCATGCTGTATGCATCTCGTTTGGTGGGCGCCAGTGGCACCCCACTGTTGGGGGTCAACCGGGGACGACTCGGCTTTTTGGCTGATATCACGCCAAAGGAAGTGGCGACCCACATGAACGCAGTGCTGGACGGTGCCTACATACAAGACCAGCGCATGGTCCTAAAGGCCACCCTGCGCCGTGACGAACAGGTGGTCAGCGAATCCTTGGCTTTGAATGATGTGGTACTTCAACGTTGGGAAATGGGACGCATGTTGGAAGTAGCCACTCATGTTGATGACACCTACGTAAACACTCATCGTGGAGACGGGCTGATTGTTACAACCCCCACAGGCTCTACGGCCTACTCCCTATCCTGTGATGGACCCATTATGCATCCGGCGCTTAATGCCATCGCTATCGTGCCGATTTGCCCCCACACTTTGAGTGATCGCCCCATAGTTGTGGACGGTCGTTCCGCCATTGACATTGCACTGGTGGCAAGACACACCACCAACGCTCAAGCAGTGTGTGACGGGCAACCCATGGGAGAGATGACCGGTAACGAGACCCTACGGGTGGCACAGGCGGACTTTTCCATTGTTATGATTCACCCGGCGAGTCACGACTACTTCAAGATTCTGCGATCCAAGCTACACTGGGGACGAAGCGCCGTAGAAAATGGCCAGTAACGAAACCTATCGAACTCATTGGAACTGCCTTGCTGAGTAACATCCAAATTCGCGACTTTGCGATTATTGATCACGTCGACCTAGAGCTAGACGGCGGTATGACGGTGCTGAGTGGGGAAACCGGTGCCGGAAAATCCATCCTTGTTGATGCACTGACTTTAGTACTAGGTAGCCGGGCAGATAGCGGTGTCATACGTCACGGCGCAAAACGCGCCGACATTACCGCCACGTTCGACCTACCCCACGGGCATCCCGGAATAGACTGGTTAGCGGCACAGGACTTGGATGCACAGGGCGAGTGCATTATCCGCCGCACCATACAAGAAGGGGGGCGTTCCCGAGCCTATATCAACGGTCATGCGGTGCCTTTGCAAACCGTCCGAGGGTTGGGCGAGTTGTTAGGTGTCATACACGGTCAACATGAGCACCAAACCCTGACGCAGAAAAAGCAACAGCAACAGATTTTGGACCACCACGGTGATCACCAAAAGCTGCTGGAGAAAGTCAGTGGTTTGTTCGATACATGGCAAGAACTGCAGCAGGAGCTAGAGGCGCTAGAAGCGGCGCAGGTGGATCGCGAAGCGCGATTAGATCTGTTGGGGTATCAGATCAACGAACTGGAAGCACTGAATCTTTCGTCATCTGAAGTAGCGGAATTAGAAGAGGAACATCAGCGACTGGCCAATGTAGGCAAGCTAATGTCCGGGGTTCAAACGGCCCTAGCCTGTACCTCTCAGGGGGAACAAGAGCCTGCCCAACAACAAATCAACACCGCAATCCGGGTCCTCAAGCCGTTAGCGGAAGTAGACGGTAATCTAAAGGCCAGCATTGAGTTACTCGAAGCCGCCGCTATTCAATTGGGCGAGACTGAAGTGGAACTCAGCCGTTATGCCGATGCATTAGAAGCGAATCCTGAACGCTTGAACTATGTTGAGAGTCGAATTTCGACAATGGACGATTTGGCGCGCAAGCACCGCATAGAGCCCGATCAGTTGCCACAGTGGTTGATTGAACTTAGAAAAGAGCACGATCAACTGGATCAATCAGAGAGCCACCTGAGTCAACTACGCAGCAACACCAGCGATACTTACTCAGAGTATTTAGACAATGCTGGCAAGTTGACGAAGGGTCGAAAAAAAGCAGCCAAGAAATTGTCGCAAGCCATTAGCAACATGATGCAAACCTTAGGCATGCCGGGGGGCAAGTTTGAGGTTGGCGTGTCCGAGGGTAAGCCCACTAAAGACGGACAAGACCAGATTGAGTTTTTGGTATCAGCCAATCCAGGACAACCACCCAAACCGCTGTCTAAGGTTGCCTCAGGCGGAGAATTGGCGCGTATCAGTTTGGCCATTCAAGTGGTGGCCGCCAATGCGACGCCCAGCACCACCATGGTGTTCGACGAAGTTGATAGTGGCGTAGGAGGCGGAGTGGCGGAAATTGTTGGGCGGCAATTGCGTAATCTGGGTGACGGACAGCAGGTATTGTGCGTCACACATTTACCTCAAGTGGCAAGCCAAGCACATCACCATGTCCGAGTCAGCAAGATCACAGATGGAGAAACCACACGCACCAGCCTGTCTCACCTAAACGCCGACGAAACCATAGAAGAAATCGCCCGCATGTTGGGCGGTGTTGATATCACAGTGAAGACTCGCCAACACGCCAAAGAAATGTTGGCAGTGAATAAAAACTGAATCAGCTTTTCGGTTTCGGCCTCACATACAGCACGAGGCTGTGATCCACGATGTCGTAGCCGTGTTCAGCGGCGATTCCGTGCTGGAGCTCCTCAATCTCTGGGTTAAGAAACTCGATTACCTGGCCTGTCTCTACACACACCATATGGTCGTGATGGGCACCATCGTCGATTTCAAAAACTGAGTGGCCGCCCTCAAAATTGTGTCGTTTGACCAAGCCAGCGGTCTCAAATTGGGTCAAGACCCGGTAAACTGTAGCAATGCCAATGTCCTCAGCGGAATCCAGCAAAATCTTGTAGATGTCTTCAGCGCTGTAGTGGCGTCCGTCATCAGACTCCAATATTTCCAATATCTTAAGTCTGGGTAGCGTGACCTTCAGGCCCGCCTTTCTGAGGTTTTGTTTTTCCATGGATAACTGACTTCTTGGCATGTAATCGGGTATTATCGCGCAGTTATTTTATTTGTACCACTCACAATGATCAAACAGCATCTCATAGTCTTCCTCGCCAGCGTGATTCTCCTCACCGGATGTGTCCACCGTATCAGTGTCATTCAGGGTAACTTTCTTGACGACGAAACAATTGAGAAAGTCAAAGAAGGCATGACCCGTGAACAGGTCCGGTTTGTCCTAGGCGACCCGGTACTGGAAGACTCGTTCTCTA
>JBCCFQ010000394.1:0-4417 GCA_039029655.1 Pseudomonadota bacterium
ACGGAAGCCATGCAGCAATTCATCCTCCATTGGGGAGAAATGGGTAGCCGTTGGGGTGTTAATCGATCGGTAGCACAGATTCACGCCCTATTGTTTTTAGCCGAAGAACCCCTTTCAGCAGAGGAAATCGCTGACACATTGAGTGTGGCGAGATCCAATGTCAGCAATAGCCTGAAGGAACTGCAAAACTGGGAGTTAGTGACAATTACCCACGTTTTAGGCGACAGACGCGATCATTTCGAAGCAAAAAAGGACATTTGGGAAGTGCTAACGGTGGTTTTAGATGGTCGAAAGCGCCGAGAAATTGACCCAGCCATTAATATTTTGGAACAGTGCAGCAAGAACCTAGACGATGGGACCCCGTCGGAAGTTGGCCAGCGCATTCATTCCATGCTGGAGTTTCTGAACGAAGCCAACCAATGGTATGAACAGACCCGGCACATCCCAAGGGCTACGTTGCTTAAGCTCATGCGCATGGGCGCCAAAATCTCAAAAGTCGTTGCTTAAAAGATCAAAAAAAGACTATGGGTTACACCACCAGAATTCCTAAGCCAACGTTATTGATTGTCGGCGCCAACCAACTACCCACACCGCAGTTGTTGCCGACTCTACGACAGAAACATCGCCTGGTGTTGTTGGACCCGGCGGATGCAGGCAACTCTGATGATCTTCATGTTAGTAAACTGTCCCAAATCGATGACAACCTGGACATCGATGGGTGCATTTTCTTTAGCGAGGTACGACCTTTTTCTAGACGTTGGACAGAACGCAACCAGAAACATCTGCTGTCTCAACAACGTAAGGAAATTTTGGAGTTGATGGGGTTTTTTGAAAACCGCACCACTGCTCCAAGTTTCATACTGATGGACTCATCCACCAACCTCTATGGACTTCGAAAACACAAACGCATCTTTGAATGTGCAACGACCCAACCCATATTTATTTCTCGGTTTTATCAACAAGCCGAAGCGTTAGCCCAAGCCCGCGCACGAAAGCTGGGCAGTCGATTGGTTCCCCTACGCATGGGCCAAGTGCTTTCAGCTTCCGGTGGTATCGCATCTCAGCCGTTTCAAATTTTCGGCGACAACACACAATGGTTACCCTGGATTCATGAACGAGATTTCGTCTCCCTAGTTTCCTTTGTCATCGACAACCCAAGAGTCCACCAGGCAGTAAACGTATGCAGCGCACACCCGGAAACCCTAGAGTATTTCGGTCAAGAGCTCCGAGCTTCTAGACCCAAGCGCTGGTCATTAAAACTACCTCAAGTACTAATTTCTAACTTCGTCGGATCCCGCGGAAGACTGCTCTGGAACGGCCAAAGGGCCTTACCAGGTGAGGCGTTGAAACACGGCTTCGTGTTTGAATACAAAAAGCTGCCGGAAGCCTTGCATGCTCTGGCCAGAGATGCAGAATCTCTTGCTACTCGTGTCGAGATAGACACCCAGGTAACTTCAAAAAAAGCAGCTGCGGAATCTTAACCCCCAGCAACACACCTAGGTCACACCCATTGGAGGCGCATTGTCACCCATTCAAGTCACACAAGCCGACGCCATAATTGCTGAGCACATTGCACCCAGAGAAAGTGATTCGGTAGCTTTGGATGACGCGGTGGGCATGGTGTTACGCCAGCAGGTTTTTGCTGAGCGGGATCAACCCCCTTTCCACCGGGTTACCATGGATGGCATCGCACTAGCCTTTGATGGGACCAGAACTCAAGAAGAGTTCATGGTTCAATCGGTACAACATGCTGGTGACCCAAAACACACCTTAAAGGACCCACAGCATTGCATCGAGATTATGACGGGTGCGCAACTGCCAGACGGTTGTGATTGTGTCATTCCAATTGAGGTTTACCAAAAGAAAGAAGGCAAAATTCGCCTCAATTCGGACTATGAACCTAGACTCATGGGCAATATCCACCCCAAAGGTTCTGATAGAAAAAAAGATGAAGCCTTGTTGCAACCGGGTATCCAAATAAATGCTCCCGAGATGGCCATTCTTGCCAGCGCAGGTCTCCCACAAGTCAACGTTAGTAAGGACTTGTCCATTGCGATTCTTTCCACCGGAACCGAACTCGTAGAAGTGGACGCACCCATTGAGAATTATCAAATCCGACGGTCCAATGACCGAGCCCTCGCCACCTCGTTACAAAAGGCGGGGTTTCGGCGAATCACCCGTCATCACCTACTTGACGATCCAGTACAACTGGAAGAGAAGATTAGCTCATTGTTAGACAGCAATGACTTTTTGATTGTTTCCGGCGGCGTATCCAAGGGTGTGAAGGACTTTGTACCTGGTATCCTGGCTAACCTTGGGGTGGTGAAACACTTCCATCGTGTGGCTCAGCGTCCCGGTAAGCCACTTTGGTTCGGCACCACCACCAACAACAAAACCGTATTTGGTCTACCGGGGAATCCTGTGTCCAGCCTGGTGTGCCTGGTACGTTATGTCATTCCCGCTTGCCGCAGGTCACTTGGCCTTGGCGCCGCACCAGAAACCTGGGTTACACTCATGGATTCGGTACAATTTGAGCCCAGTCTGGCGTGGTTTTTACCGGTTACCCTGACCGGCGACGAACAGGGATTCCGCGCGAAACCACGGATAACAAACACATCGGGAGATTTTGTTTCCCTCGCCGGCACACACGGTTTTGTGGAGCTGGAGGCAACAACAAACCATTTCCCCGCAGGTCACAGGGCTAGATTTTTCGGGTGGTAACAATGTCTCAATACAATCCACAACCTACCGATACTTTCAAGCGGGGTCTTAGAGACCTTCGCATTTCCGTTATGGATCGCTGTAATTTTCGCTGTCCTTATTGTATGCCTGAAGACAAGTACAACGAAAAGTTTCAGTTCTTAAAAAGTCATGAGCGTCTAAGCTTCGAAGAAATAGTTCGCCTGGCTTCGCTGTTTGTTCAACTTGGCGTTAAGAAACTTAGATTAACCGGCGGCGAACCCTTATTGCGCCGAGATCTGCCAGATTTAATCGGCGACCTGACCATGATCAGCGGGGTGGAAGACATCGCTTTGACCACCAATGGCGTCTTACTGGCACAAAAAGCTTCCGCACTTAAGGCTGCGGGTCTGAACCGAGTGACCGTTAGCCTGGATGCACTAGACGATGAAGTATTTCTCAAGATGAATGGTCAACGAGGCGGTAAACACCATGTGTTAGAAGGCATTGAGGAGGCACTGGATGCAGGCTTGGCCCCCGTCAAAGTAAACACCGTGGTGCAGAGGGGTTTAAATGACCATCTCCTTTTGGACTTGGTTGATCATTTTCGCGGAACCGGCGTGATTGTTCGATTTATCGAATATATGGACGTTGGCACCATTAATCACTGGAGCAAAAGCGATACGGTACCATCCAGCGAAATCTTGAAGACCATTGCCGAACGATGGCCAGTCAGACCACTAGAAAAAAATTACGTCGGAGAGGTAGCCAACCGATATTCGTTCTTAGACGGCGCTGGCGAAATTGGGTTTGTTTCCTCGGTGAGCGAGCCATTCTGCGGTGGCTGTAATCGTGCCCGCCTCTCCTCTGATGGAAAACTCTATACTTGTCTGTTTGCTAATCACGGCACTGACCTGAAAACGCCGCTACGAGCAGGTGCTGACGATAACCAGTTGCTAGACACCATCGGCAAAACTTGGATAGGCCGCACAGATCGCTATAGCGAGCTTCGGGCTTCCCAAAGAAAATCACAAAACAAAGTTGAAATGTACTATATCGGTGGCTGATTTATGAAATCCATCAAAATTGAATACTATGCGTTGTTCCGAGAACAAGCGGGACTGAGTAATGAAGAAATACAAACCGACGCTCAAAATGTCGACGCCTTGTACAAGGAATTGAAAAGTCGTCACGGCTTCTCAATGTGTTCCACACAGCTAAGAGTTGCCGTCAATGAAGAGTTCAAAGATTGGAGTAGCGACCTGGAGGATGGTGACTCCATCGTCTTCATTCCGCCGGTTGCAGGAGGCTAGTGGCAAAACATGTCTTTTGAGTTCAGCACAAGCACTATCGACGGTGAACAATTAAAGCAAAGCCTAATGTCGCCCTATTGTGGCGGATACAGCTCTTTTGAGGGTTGGGTTCGCGATCACAATGAGGGGCACTCAGTTTCTAAGCTTGAGTACGAAGCTTATGAGGCACTGGCTGTCAAGGAAGGAGAATGCATACTCCAAGAAGCCATCGACAAATTCGATATCAAAGAGGCTTCTTGCGTCCATCGAGTTGGCGCGCTAGACATAGGCGACATGGCGGTGTGGGTAGGTGTCAGTGCTGCCCATCGTGACGCCGCATTCAAAGCCTGTCGTTACATCATCGACCAAGTGAAAGTTCGGGTACCTATCTGGAAAAAGGAACACTACCTAGATGGCGATTCAGGTTGGGTCAACTGTGAACACTG
>JBCCFQ010000395.1:0-4408 GCA_039029655.1 Pseudomonadota bacterium
GTCACAGAACAGCTAAAGATATTGTTAGGTGTCGGCCCAATTTTATCTGCCAAATCGGCTCGCTGGATGAACGATAATCTGTTTGGTGTCAACGTACCGGATAGCGTTATCAAACGACTAGAAGAAAGCGATGACGCCAAGGCAGAAGGTGACAGGTTGTGTGCTGAACTGATTCAGACTTATCGGGACATGGACGGCGTAGCAGGGGTACATATCATGGCGCCAGCTCAAAAGTGTACAGCAATTGGACGGGTTTTAGACCTGTTATAGTATTCCCCTGTATGCAGCAGTTCGTCTTCTAAACATAAGCGAACTGTATAGAAGAAAAAAACCAAAATCATGGGTCAAGTAAAGGGATCTGATAAAATCCCGCTTCCAATCATTAGGACTCAACCAGTGACCAATTCCTATACCATTTCTATTCTCGCGGGTGATGCCATTGGTCCAGAGATTACGGCCCAAGCTGTTCGCGTGTTTGAGGCACTTGAACAACACCGTTCGATTCAGTTTGAGTTGATTCACGCGCCTTTCGGGGCATCTGCTTATTTTTCCCACGGTCATTCCTTCCCCGACGAAACCAAAAAGGCTTGTGATGATGCTGACGCCATATTGAAAGGGCCGGCCGGGCTTAGTTTCGAGGATACGCAAAAAATACCGTTAGAAGAGCGCCCAGAACGTGGGGCTATCTTGCCGTTAAGAAAACGTTATGACACGTTTGCAAACCTGAGACCCATTTTTCTGCCAAGCGCCATGGCGCAGTTTTCGCCATTGAAGTCTCGCATTGTTGAAGACGGTGTCGACATCATGTTGGTGCGGGAGTTGGTGGGAGGACTTTACTTCGGTGCTAAACACAGAGGTATCAAAGACGATGGCGTTCGCTACGTTAATGAGACTTTGGAATACGACGATCAACAAATTCGACGCATTCTGAGAGTTGCATTCGAGCAGGCCGAATCTCGCCGGGGGTGCTTACATCACATACATAAGAGTAACGTGTTGCTGTCTAGTGTCTTGTGGAACGAGGTGTTGGAGGAGATAAGAGGGACTTATCCCAACGTCGAAGTTCACCATATGCTTGTGGATGCTGCCGCCACTGCCTTGTGTCTAAACCCGGGGCAGTTTGATGTCATGGTCACAGAAAACATGTTTGGTGATATTTTGAGTGATCAGGGAGGAGGTATTCTTGGCTCATTAGGCCTAATGCCGTCGGCCTGTATTGGTCCGAGCAAAGCCTACTACGAGCCCTCCCACGGGTCGGCCCCGGACATTGCCGGGCAGGGTATCGCCAACCCCTATTCAATGATTGGTTCTGTCGCCATGATGCTAGATATCAGTTTTGGCTTACGCAACGAAGCCCAGTGTGTATGGAGCGCTCTAGAGCAAGTATTCGCTGGGGGGTTTATTACGCCAGACCTAGGGAACGCCGACACAAGCACGGAACTGGTATCCACAGAAAAGTTCGGTGACCTGGTCATCGACGCCTTAAACCAGGGACTTTCTGAATGAGTGAGAAGAGACAAAACCCGCTGGCGCTGGATAAGGAATCCATGCGTAAGTTTGGTTACGCAGCCGTCGATGCCATAGTTGAGTATTTCGATGGTGTGGACCAACAATCCGTTGTCCCTCCGAAGAGCCGTCAATCCTTGCCAAGAAACTTGCAAGAATTTAGCGAAGAACCTAAGCCGATAGACACTTTGCTCAAGGATTCCCTCAGCGGCGTTTTCGATGACTGTATGAATCTTATCCACCCCAGGTTTTTTGCCTACATCCCTGGGCCAGGTAACTTTGTCTCCACAGTGGGGGACTTATTGGTTTCCGGTCACAATGTGTTTGCGGGTATATCGCCGCACAACCTGGGCGCACAAATAGTAGAAGCAAATACCATCCGTTGGTTATGTGACCTAGCGGACATGCCCGAGACGGCGGGTGGTTTATTCGTCAGTGGTGGATCGGTTGCCATCCTAACCGGGCTGGCCGCCGGTCGGACTCGGATCCTGAAGGATCGCGTAGAAGGGGCCAGGATCTATTGTTCCGATCAAACCCATTCCTCCGTTGAGCGGGCGTTGGGTTTGTTGGGGTTTGACTCGTCACAGCTGCGGGAGGTGAACGTAAAACCGGATTTTCGGATTGATGTAACGGATTTGGAGAGACAAATCTGTGCTGATGCGGAGTCAGGCTACAAACCGTTTTGCATCATCGGTAACGCAGGCACCACAAACACCGGTGCCGTGGATCCGTTGGACGAGTTAGCCGCCATCGCCGCAAAACATGAATTATGGTTTCATGTGGACGCTGCCTATGGTGGAGGTGCTTTGCTGTCGCAGCGGGGGAAACGACAATTGGAAGGTATCGGATTAGCCGACAGCATTTCTTTTGACCCCCACAAGTGGCTTTTTCAACCTTATGAGAACGCTTGTGTGCTTGTTAAGGATCCCGCCACCTTGCGGGATACCTTCCGTCGTGTTCCTGACTACATGCGCGATTCGGACCAACCTCAACATCTTACGAATTATCGTGATATGAGTCCCCAAGTTACCCGAGGATTCAAAGCGTTCAAACTGTGGCT
Source organism: Pseudomonadota bacterium (assembly GCA_039029655.1). GTDB lineage: Bacteria > Pseudomonadota > Gammaproteobacteria > Steroidobacterales > JBCCFQ01 > JBCCFQ01. Next base: position 2,567 of record JBCCFQ010000395.1, read on the forward strand.
ATCGTTACATGCCTATGGTGTTTCAGCCTTTAGACAGTCAGTGGACCATGGTTTGGACATGGCAGAGTATTTTCAAAGTGTTTTAGAGAAACGGAAAAATTGGCAGGTCGTGACACCAGCCACTCTCGGTGTGGTGACCTTCCGATACTTGTTTGACGGCAATGCCGAACAACAGGATGAACTCAATAGAGAACTCATCCAGTGTATCAATGAAGATGGTTACGCCTTTTTTAGTTCCACCCGCATTCATGGTCGCGATGTGAATCGTGGTTGCCCTATAAATCCAGCGTTGACCCACGCAGACATCGACTCTACAGTGGCCAAGTTGGAAGAACTGGCGCAATCCCTCTTAGATAACCATTGAGTCTCGTGACAGATCAAAGTCAGGAAAAACTGGAGTCCCCAGGACGAGCTGTTGCTTACCTCATGATGGGTATCAGCAGCGGTCTGTGTCTCGACATAACCGCCAAGTGGTTATTACAAGACTATGCCTTGGTGCAGTTTGTATTTTTGCGCAGCATCTTTGGCATCGCGTTTCTGTTGTTCGTTGTCCGGCAATTTGGGGGGGTTTCCAGTCTAAGAACAAACCGCTGGCCATGGCATCTTTTGCGTACCGCTTTAGCGGCCGCTGCTAAGTTTGGATTTTTTTACGGTATATCACAGATGCCGTTGGTAAACGCACTCACGGTAGGCTTTACAGCACCCCTCATGGTGACAGCCCTGTCGGTTCCTTTCTTAGGTGAACGGGTGGGGTGGCGCCGTTGGACCGCGGTGGCGGTGGGGTTTGTTGGAGTTGTGGTGGTGTTGCGTCCCGAAGCGGGTGCCCTCAACGTGGCGTCCTTAGCGGTTCTTGGTTCGGCGTTTGCCTACGCATGTTTGGCGATCACTGCACGGCATCTGGCGTCTACTGAATCCAGCTACTCGCTATCCATCTACGTGATTGCTGGACCCATGGTTATCTCGGCCAGCTTGCTTCCTGGAAAGTGGGTCACTCCCTCCTTGGGCGAATGGGGACTGTTTGCCTTTGCGGGTCTTGCCTCTGCCATTGCTTGGATCGGTATTGTCGGGGGTTATCGTCGTGCATCTCCGGCCCTGCTGGCGCCTTTCGAATATACGGCACTGATTGGCGGGGCGATTGCGGGCTATGTGATCTGGAAAGAGGTGCCTGATCGTTGGGTGGTGGTAGGTGGCGCTATCATCATCGCCAGTGGTTTGTTTGTGGTCTATCGAGAAGTCGGTCAGGCCATTAGCAGTCGCTACTTGCGTGGCTTTAGTGCCGGGGGTGCTGCCGCTATGGCCCGTCGACTTAAGAAAAATCCATTTAATAAGAAACGTTAAGAAAAATCAGTAAGAACTTGTTTTTAATAAACTTAATTGGGTGACTTCACTTGTTGGCACTACCAGGCACCTGTATTGTCCATGGAAGCCCAGGGCTCCTTGGGATCCAGCGCATTCCCTTGTTGTAGCAGTTCAATGGATATTCCATCCGGTGAACGAACAAAGGCCATGTGTCCGTCCCGGGGCGGGCGGTTAATGGTCACGCCAGCATCCATCAGTCGCTGGCAGGTGGCGTAGATATCCTCCACTGTGTAAGCCAAGTGGCCAAAGTTTCTACCGCCCTGATATTCCTCGGGATCCCAGTTGTAAGTGAGCTCCACTAAAGGGGCTTTGCGGGCTTTTGCAGCCTCTAAATCCTCGCGAGCTGCCAGGAAAACCAGGGTGAACCTGCCGCCTTGATTGTCATAGCGATTAGTTTCCACTAGACCCAATTTGTTGCAATAAAAATCCAGGGAAGCATCTAGATCCGCAACCCTAACCATGGTGTGTAAGTAACGCATACAA
>JBCCFQ010000396.1:0-4405 GCA_039029655.1 Pseudomonadota bacterium
CATGGGCAACTTTCGCTTTTCGCCGATGCAGCTTTACAACATCTCCCAAGTCAATGGCAAAAATTAGATCGACTCTCTTGCCTCGTGAGATGTGCTTAGCGTTGGGTGTTTCAACAAAAACCCCATTAAAACTCAGGTTGCTTGTCTTACACCGCTGGACGCCCAGACCTGGGTGGCTTAAATAAACTTTGGCGATGGCCTTTTGACGGGTGCCTATGCGACGATCCATCGGTTTGTTCCCCAAGAGATGTGATACTCAAAAACAGGCCGCTGGTGCGACTCTTACAGTGTAGTTGTACCTGATGAGCTTTTTCGTGTCAGGTGAATTTTTACATAACTGGTTAGTTGTTGATTTTTCGTGCAAAACTTGGATTGAGCTCGGCTTGCCACAGAAGCCAATCGGAGCACCAGGAGTGTTGAAAATGCGTTACAATCTCGCCGGTTAGAGGATTTTGTTTGTTTATTGGTTGGGTTAGTTAATTTCGTTGTCAGCAGGAGTCAAATTCATGCGGGATCTACGTGCTGGATGCCTAGTTGTACTGATAGCAGCAGTGTTAAGTCAAACCAGTTTCGCAAGTCTTGGTGACGCGGAGAGAATGCTAGAGGCCGGAAATTTAGATGGTGCGCTGGCGGAGGTCGAAGCAATTCTCGAACACACCCCCGATGACCCGGAAACTCGGTTCTTTCACGGAATTGTGTTGGCAGAAAAAGGCCAAGATGACGATGCAATCGTGGTTTTCGCGGCACTGACCCAGGACTATCCGGAGTTGCCAGAACCTTACAACAATCTGGCCGTACTGTTCGCGCAAAAGGGCGACTACGAAAAGGCACGGGATGCCTTGAGGGCAGCCATACGGACCCACCCCAGTTACTCAACTGCCCATGAAAATTTGGGGGATCTTTACGCGAAGATGGCCAGCAATGCTTACGATCGAGCATTGGAAGAAAACAGTGGTAATGAGAGTGCGCGGTTAAAACTGTCCCAGATAAACGATCTTTTTAGTAGGCCGGAAGCCGAAGTTCAAATCCCGGTGCAAGTGGCCGAATTGCCCAAGAGCGATCCCGAACCCATGGCAGAGGTGGTCGAACAACAACCGGAGCCCCTTGTTGATACGCCACCAGAGCCAGTAGAAGATACGCCAGTTGCCGATACTATCGAGGATACTACGGTAGACGTGGTTAACCGCGATACAGCAGTAATGGCGGCAGTAACAGCCTGGTCAGAGGCATGGGCCGCTCAAGACGTGGACGGTTACCTCTCTTACTATGCTCCGAATTTTCGGCCGCGAGGTAACTTGGCTCGCGCCACCTGGGAAGTCCAACGTCGAGATCGTCTAAGACGACCAAACTTTATTGAAGTGATTGTTGAAAACCCCACCGTGAATTTTAACGGTGAAGATTCGGTCCGGGTAGAGTTTAAACAAACTTATCGAGCCGATAGTTATAGCGATCAGGTCAAGAAGCTATTGGATCTGCAAAGGGTAGATGGCAGCTGGAAGATCAGCCGGGAACAATCCGCCGCTTTATGAGACTGCTCAACCTTCTGACTCTGATGTTCGCGGTATCCATGGCGTCAGCCGATACCGCCGAGATGACCCTCTTGAAGACTGATCCAGAGGCGGAGCTCTTGTCTGCAATCAATGTTTTCAGACAGGGGGAATTGGATGTGGCATTGGATATGGTGGAGGAGTTGTTGAGCGAAGTGCCGAACTATCGGTTGGCACATTTGGTTCACGGCGATTTGATGGCGGCATCCGCGGGTCGGCCCTTGTCATTCGAAGCGTCGTCGACTTTATCTCAAGATTCCATCAAACCCTTGTTACACGAAGTCAGACAACGCTACCGTGGCAACGGTTTTCTGCCGACCCAACAAGTACCCGCTGCTCTTATCAAAATGACAAACGCCCAGACCCATGCGGTCGCTGTGGACTTGTCATTATCCCGTCTGTATTTGTTCGAGAATCTAGACGGTGAGCCAAGGTTGATCAAGGACTACTATGTGTCTATTGGTAAGAACGGTCCTCGTAAAGAAGTTGAGGGTGACAGAAGAACGCCCTTAGGTGTCTACAAGGTAACCCAGCGGCTTCCGGGTGAGAAACTACCTGACAAATACGGCCCCGTAGCGTTTCCCGTCAATTATCCCAACTCCTTGGATAGAGTCAGAGGAAAAACCGGTAGTGGTATTTGGTTGCATGGTATGCCGAGCAAGAATTATTCAAGACCACCCTTGGATAGCGATGGTTGTGTTGCGCTAACTAATCGCGACCTAATGGAAATTGCGCCGTTGATTACGCCAGGTATCACACCGGTATTGATAGGAGAAACTCTTGACTGGGTCAGCAACGACGTAGTTCTTGATACAAGGCGTGAAATTGAGGACTCCTTGGATCGGTGGCGCAGAAGTTGGAGTGAGGAGAATACCGAAGCGTTCCTCAGTCACTACGATGAGAGCTTTGAGGGCAGGGGTATGGACATCAACGGCTGGCGAGAGAACAAACGGCAAGTGATACCGAACTCGGGTGACATATCCGTGTCCCTTTCTAACGTTGGTTTGCTTGCTCACCCAGAGGAAGATAATCTTGTTCTGGTTACTTTTAGGCAGCACTACAAAAGCGCTAAGTTCTCAAGCAGCATTAACAAAAGACAATATTGGCGTAAAACCCGCGACGGCTGGCGGATTGTATTCGAAGGTTCTTAAGCACTACCGTTATCGCGAACTTTCTTTTTCCACCAGATGATCCATCAACGCAAGTAGATCGTTGCCTGCAAGATTGCTTCCCACTGAAGAGTATTTTCCATTAACGATCACGGTGGGCACCGAAGATATTCGGTACCGCTGCGACAACGTGCGAGCTACCCGAATCTTGTGTTCTACATAGAAGGAACGAAAAGTCTTCTTGAAAGTATCCTCGTCTACGCCATGACGACCGAAAAATTCCACAAGATCTCTTTCGCTGGTCATCGCTCTGCGATTCGCGTGAATTTCCCTGAAAAAAGGAAGGTGAGTTTTATCGAGCACGCCCAATGCGTCGGCAGTGTAAAAGACTCTCGCATGCACTTCGGCTTGACGATTAAATAACACGGGGATTCGCACTATTCTTACGTTGTCCGCCTGTTTTGGAACCCACTTCTCCATAAACGGCTCAAAAGTGTAGCAGTGCGGGCATCCGTACATAAATGCTTCCGCCACCTCAATTTGTTCTGGTCCGCTGGAGGTGGGTTGTGCAGGAGTCAGAATCTGGTAGTGCGTTCCAGCCTTATAGGGAGAGGCTTTCTGAGGTGCTTGAATCTTAGTGACTGTTTGCTCCCCGGTATCAGCTTGAGCGACTCGAACAGGTTTTTGTTGTTCTTGCGCCTGGGCTGGTTCCGAGGACGGATTTGTCTCAATGGCCGCGGTGTTGTCGGGGGTTTGAACTTCCGGAGCAGTTTCGGAGGTTTCCTCAGCTGAACATCCAGGCAAAATGCTGAAAGCTAGGATGCAAATCCATAAGGGAACGTACTTCATGGTGTCATAACTCCGGTAATAGAGACTTTATTTGACCCTGTGTGGGTAGAAAATTCCTTTAAGGCCTTATTGCGTGCTTCTCAATCCCTGGAGATATGCCGCAACCGCTTTGATCTCTGCGTCGGACATGGCGGCTGCCACGTTTCGCATCATCTGGTTCATATCCGAGCGGCGCTCACCGCTGGAGTAGGCAGCCAGCTGCATCTCTGTGTACCTAGCGTGTTGCCCGGAAATGATCGGAAATCCGGCTGTTGGATTGCCTCGACCAGAAGGCCCGTGGCAGGAGGCGCATGCGGGTACACCGGTGTCCTTATTGCCGCCCCGGTAAAGTTGCTCGCCGGCCCGAGCCAAGGCTGGATCAGCACTACCCATACTCGGTGATTGAGCTGAATAGAAAGCGGCCAGATCCTTCATGTCCTGATCACTCAAGATCGCAGCCTGGGCGTTCATCAACGGGTTGTTCCGGGTCCCTTCATTGAAGGCTTTGAGTTGCGTGATGGCGTATGTTTCATGCTGGCCTGCTAGATTCGGCCATTCTGGATTGACGCTGTTGCCGTCTGCTCCATGGCAAGCGGCACAGACTACGGCTTTTGTCTTGCCGGCTTCGGGGTCACCCTCGGCGAACGTCGGCATACCAATACATGCCAATATCACCAGAATTGATAAGAACTGAGCGGTTCTCATTGATACGGTTCTCCAGTATTCCTAATATGCCCTTGTTATCGGTCGCAACTTTAGTGAGTTGAGGCCGGGGATTGTACACCACAGTCAGCCAAGTTGCCCCGTCGAGGTTCTAAGGTATGTTTTCCAACCCGCAATTTCTTACCAGCGCTAAGGAAAGGCGGGGCTTTGTGCCGGACCAGGGTTCTGAGGTCGCTTTTGTCGGGCGTTCGAATGCCG
>JBCCFQ010000397.1:0-4402 GCA_039029655.1 Pseudomonadota bacterium
GGCGTTGGGCGACAGGGTGGCTTCCTAGATGATCAAGGCCGTTTGGCCGGATCTGAACGAGCTTTTTTCTCCGACGCCGTGGGTACCACCGCCGGCGCCCTGCTGGGCACTAGCCCGGTCACCAGCTACATTGAATCGGCGGCGGGGGTTGAGGAAGGGGGCCGAACCGGGCTCACCGCTATTGTGGTAGGGCTTTTATTCTTGGTTGCACTGGTTTTTCTTCCAGTGATCGTGGCTGTTCCAGCCGCGGCCACCGCACCCGCATTGATCGTTGTGGGCGCGATGATGATGGAGGGCGCAAGATCCATTGACTGGAAGAGGATTGAGTATGCTGTTCCCAGCTTTCTGACAATTGTCGGGATGCCATTCACTTACTCCATCGCAGACGGAATTAGTTTGGGCATAGTCAGCTACACCTTTATTTCCGTCCTAATCGGAAAATATAAAAACGTTAGCCCCGTAATGTATGTCTTGACTGCCCTATTGATCGCCTACTTTGGTTTCGCAAGCCACTAACAATGAACGACTTCATACAATCCTTACCAAAAGCAGAGTTGCACTTACATATTGAGGGTTCGTTAGAACCTGAATTAATGATGCAACTGGCTCAACGGAACAAAATCTCGATTCCTTTTGATTCCGTCGATGCCGTCCGAGCTGCCTATGAGTTTACTGATCTACAGTCGTTTCTAGATATCTACTACGCGGGGGCGCGAGTTCTCATTACCCCAGAAGACTTTTACGATCTCACCTGGGCGTATGTGCAGCGCGCCCATGCTGACAATGTACGCCACACGGAGATCTTTTTTGATCCGCAGACTCATCTAGAAAGAGATATACCCTTTGAAACCGTTATCCAAGGCATCTCACGCGCTTTACATGATGCCGAATCTCAATTGGGGATAACGTCCCGGCTCATTCTTTGTTTCTTGCGCCACCTGAGTGAACAAGACGCCGAAGAAACCTTAGACCTGGCCATCCCTCATCTAGATCTTCTGGCTGGCGTTGGCTTGGATTCCTCGGAGGTGGGGCATCCACCCTCCAAATTTGAGCGGGTGTTTTCAAGGGCCCGTGATCTAGGACTAACCCCTGTTGCACACGCTGGCGAAGAGGGTCCACCGGAATATATTTGGGAAGCGCTAGATTTATTGAAGGTGGTGAGAATTGATCATGGGGTCAGGTGCATGGAAGACCCTAAGCTAGTGGAGAGACTAGCAAGGGACCAAATCCCTTTGACTGTGTGTCCATTGTCTAATCTTAAGCTCAAGGTTGTACAGGAACTGAAGGACCACAATCTAAAGGAGCTGTTACAACACAATCTTTGCGCAACCATCAATTCCGACGATCCGGCCTACTTCGGTGGTTACGTCAACGAGAACTTCATTCAGACACAAGCGGCTTTGGGGCTCACAAAATCCGAATTGGTGCAGTTGGCAAAAAATTCCTTTACCGCTAGCTTTTTGTCACCAGAACAAAAAGCCGCTCACTTAAGCGCAATTGACGAACTGGCTTAGTCTCTGTTTTGGTACCAGACTGCAATGGTAGTTCGCTCTTCCTCAGTGATGGCCGTCAGATTTGCTAGAGGCATAACGCGGGTTTCCACGGTTTGTTGATAGATTTGATCCGCCCATTGATGGATTTGGTCTGGCGTATCTAACATCACACCGTTTGGCGCGACGGGAGCCGTTGGATGAGTCGGGTTCGCCGAATGACAACTCTGACAACGCAGCGCCACGATGGTTTGTATGGTTGCCATATCAGCACTACCAATCACCGTGCCCGACACAGTCCTGGGCCTTGGTGCAATCAAACCCGCCAAGGCCAGCAGTGCCGCAAGAGCGAAGACTGGAATCGCCAGTACGTTCCGACCTTGGTTCCTTAAGTTGAAATAATGGCGTACGGCACCGCCCACCAAAAACAGGGTAATCAAAATAAGCCATGCACCCTGGTGCCCGTAAGTCATGGGATAGTGACTACTGATCATCACGAACAATACGGGTAGGGTGAAATAGTTGTTGTGCAGTGAGCGTTGCTTTGCTTTAAGACCAGGTTCAGGGTCCGGGGTCTCACCCCGCTCCATGGCATCCACCATCTTGCGTTGCCCCGGAATAATGACCATGGCAACGTTGGCGGCCATAATCGTGCCCAACATGGCACCGAGCTGCATATACATTCCGCGGCCGCTAAATAACTGACTAAGCCCAAGTGCGGCGGCCGCCAACACAGAGACACCGACGAAGGTAAAAGTCGCCCCCTTCAAAGGCAATCTACACAGAGCGTCGTAGACCACCCACCCCAAAATCAACAACGCAATGCTGATCAAAACGGCGGCTGTGGGTGTTAACTCACGAACCGAGGCATCTACCAAGTAGGTTTGTGCATTCCAGTAATAGGTCACCACCAACAAGGCAAACCCGGTTAACCAAGTGGTATAAGCCTCCCACTTAAACCAATGGAGAGGCTCCGGTAGTTTGGCCGGACTGACAAGATACTTTTGTGAGTGGTAAAAACCACCGCCGTGTACTGACCATAAATCACCGGCCACTCGGTCGCTCTCTGGGTCTTTTGGCGGCTGATTGAGATTGGTATCCAACCATACGAAATAAAAAGACGAGCCAATCCAAGCGATACCCACCACGAAATGACTCCATCTGAGTAACAAACTTAGCCATTCAAGAATATAGGTTTCCATAGAGGCGGGAGCCTAACTCACATAGAGTCGCGAACGAGTTCAATACTCGATAATACCTGCTCCGGCGTCGCAGGAGCACTAATGGGCGCAGGATGTTTGTAATCTCCACAAGAGGCAACTGCATCCTTAATGGCCATGAATACAGACATGGCCAACATAAAGGGAGGCTCACCAACAGCCTTTGATCTATAAATGGTGTCCTCAGAGTTTTCACTCCAAGCAGCGATGTCTACGTTAAACACCTCCGGCCAATCACTGGCGGCCGGGATCTTATAGGTTGATGGAGCGTGGGTCATTAATTTTCCATTTTCATGCCACTTAAGCTCCTCACTGACAAGCCAACCTAATCCCTGTAGGAAGCCACCCTCAATCTGCCCTAGATCGATGGCGGGATTAAGCGACTTTCCGACATCGTGCAAGATATCTACGCGCAAAAGCTTCGATTCCCCGGTTAGCGTATCTATTGCTACCTCGGACACAGCCGCGCCATAACAAAAATAGTAAAAAGGACGCCCTTGTAGGGTCTTAGGATCATAGTGAATTTTTGGCGTCTTATAAAAACCCGTGTCCGACAACTGAACCCTTGCATGATAGGCCTTTGACACCAATTCATCGAAGGACATGGTAAGCCCGCCCAATGAGATTTCTTCATTGGCGAAGACGACTTCCTCTCTCAAATCTGCCGGCTGGCCAGAATCGTTTAAGAAGAAATCGATCAATCGAGTGCGAATCTTAGCCGCCGCGTCACGTGCGGCCATGCCATTAAGGTCACTACCTGCTGAGGCAGCAGTGGCGGAAGTGTTTGGCACCTTAGTGGTATCGGTAGTAGACGACCGAACACGACTTAGCTCCACACCTAATTCTTGGGCCACCACTTGGGCCACCTTGGTATACAGCCCCTGCCCCATCTCGGTGCCTCCGTGGTTCAGCAATACGCTGCCGTCTTTGTACACATGAACCAGTGCACCCGCTTGATTGTAATGGGTGGCGGTAAAAGAAATCCCAAACTTCACGGGAGTTAAGGAAATGCCCTTCTTTATGATCTCGTTTTGCTGATTAAGCGACCGAATCTCTGCCCGACGTTTGGTGTAGTCAGAGGTTTCGAGCAACTCGTTCATTACCCGTCGAGAGATATTGTCCTCTACGAGCATTCCATAGGGTGTAACGTTGTTTGTCTTTTCACCGTAAAAGTTGGCGAAACGGACTTCCACGGGATCTTTACTCAGAAATCGAGCAATCTCCTCAATGACATACTCAATCCCCATCATACCCTGTGGACCACCAAATCCACGAAAAGCGGTGTTAGAAGATTTGTGTGTCTTCAGACGTCTCGACTTGATGCAAACATCGCCAAGCCAATAGCAATTGTCCGCATGAAACAGTGTGCGCACGTTAACAGGGCCTGAAAGATCGGCAGAGCGACCACAATCAGAGGCAAACTCAAAATTAAGACCTGAGATTACGCCATCGTCATCAAAACCGACATCATATTGAACGGTATAAGGATGGCGTTTGCCGGTGATTTCCATATCGTCATCTCTGTCAACACGAAGCTTGACAGCCACACCGAGTTTGGCCGCAGCCACCGACGCAACACACGCAAACAAAGCCGGTTGTGTTTCTTTGCCACCAAACCCACCACCCATGCGTCTGCACAGTACCGTGACATCCTTGGAAGTAAGCCCTAAAGCCTCGGCCACCAAGTGTTGA
>JBCCFQ010000398.1:0-4348 GCA_039029655.1 Pseudomonadota bacterium
GGTTTTTTTGCCAGTCTTTGCTGCGCTAGCCATGCAAAAGCCACGGCTTCAACCCAGTCTGGGTGCAGACCCAAGGCTTCGGTGGTCTGGACTGTGCGAGTCGGCGATAGCCGAGATAGGACCTCCATCAAGGCGTTATTCTTGGATCCGCCACCGCACACGTAAATCTCCCTGGTTTTTGGGGCGTGTGTGTCAATGGCGTCGCACAGGGTCTCGGCGGTGAGCTGTAGTAGCAGCCGTTGAATATCCTCTTGCTTTGCATCCACAGGACCCAATGTCTTGTACAACCAGTCCAGATTAAAATACTCTGGACCTGTGGACTTCGGTACCGACTGGCTAAAGTATCCGTCTGCTTTAAGTGTGCCCAACAGTGTTGGGTCACACTGACCGGTTAAGGCCCACTTCCCCTTCGCGTCATAGGGTTCTTCACGGCAATGACGAATCCAAGCATCCATAAGCGTGTTGCCGGGTCCCGTATCAAACCCCATGACTGTTCCATTGCTGGGCAGTACAGTGATGTTGGCGATACCCCCAATGTTGGCAACCACGCGATCTGTCTTGTCGCTACGAAATAAGTAGTCATGAAGACCCGGCGCCAATGGTGCGCCTTGTCCACCCAAGGTCATGTCCATGCGTCGGAAGTCCGCAACAACCGGTAAACCGCTCATACGTGCAATCACATTGGGGTCACCCAACTGTAAAGTAAACGGTGGATCCGAGTCAGGCGAATGAAAAATAGTTTGGCCATGGGATCCCACCGCTTGGATGGATGAGCTGTCCACTCTCGCTTTCTTAATAACATCCACAGTAGCCGCGGCAAACGCTTTGCCGATTTTATGATCCAAACGGCAGAGTTCTATTGTGGTGAGATCAGCGGCACGTATGACTGCCGCGTTGAGTTCTTGCTGAAGACTTGCGGGAAATGCAAAACTGTCAGCCGCCAGTACTTCCAATCCATTTTCAAATCCCACCACCACGGCGTCGATACCATCCATGCTGGTACCGGACATTAAACCAACAAACAATTTTTTCACTGGACCGACGCGAGTCGCGTCTTTTTAATCATGTCTAGCTGACTCAACAAGGGCTCGGCCTTGGTTTCGAAATCGGCCAGGTACTTCTTATTGATCGGGTCCGCTTTGGGTAAAGCTACTGTACGAGGGTTACGGTGCACACCATTAAGACGGTACTCGTAGTGCAGGTGTGGCGCGGTAGCTAAACCGGTCATGCCTACATAACCAATGACTTGACCTTGTTTTACGCGGGTTCCGTAACGAGGTTTCGCATATCGCGAAAGATGCGCGTACAAGGTGGTTATGTTGCCACCATGCTGCAATATTAAGGTGTTGCCATATCCGCTCTTCTTGCCCCTAAAAATGACTTTGCCGTCTCCGGCCGCTTTGATGGGTGTTCCGGACGGTGCGGCGTAGTCCACGCCCCGATGAGCGCGAATCTTGTTAAGAATTGGGTGCCGTCGATTCGGGTTAAATCGCGAACTAATGCGGGTAAAGTCTACGGGTGCGCGAATAAATGCTTTGCGCACACTCAACCCCTCAGGGGTGAAGTAGTCCACATTGCCATTTGGATCTTCGTAGCGCACCGCCCTGTGTACATCACCATTGTTTACAAACTCGGCCGCAATGATTTCGCCGTCCCGTAAGTATTCGCCGTCTTGCCATACCTCTTCATAGATAAGGCTGAATTCATCCTTGCTACGTATGTCCAGCATAAAGTCCACATCCCAGGCAAAAACTCCCGCCAGATTCATGGTTAGATTGTGGGACATGCCAACTTCCATGGCTGCAAGAAACAACGAGTTTTCAATCACTGCATGAGCACGTTTGATTCGTGTCTCAATGGGATGTGCCTCAAAAGCCGGTTTAAAGACCCCGTCCTCATCTTGGCTGATAACCAGTATCAGGGTTTCTGAGACGGAGCGGCGGAGTTCCAATATTTTTCCGTCTTCATGACGAACAACGATTTCCTCCCCGGGTTTAACCAACGGGAGGGTTTTTTTAGCTTCGGACAACAACATGATGTTGGCCAGGTCTTTGCGACTGAGCTCATGTTTCTTGAACAACCAGTCCAGGCTGTCTCCTGATTCCACCTTAAGTATCTGGGTCACGCCAGGTGGTTCTTCTAGCGGTAGCGCTATTTCCTCTGGCGTGTCGAGAGTAGCTGGCAGGTCCAGCTCAGGCAGGGGAAGGGCCTTGGTTTCTTGGGCTAGAGAGTGGGCTTTGATTGGTTCCGGCTCTGTATCTTCGCCCGTTATTAGGGCCAGCGCGACTAGCGGAACACCCAAACCAACAAAGAACCAGCGAAGCTTTTGAGCAGGTCCCTTTTTTTCCATAGAGGGCCGTGGCTTATAATCGTGCATGAGTTTACTGTTGCGAGCTGGCACGGGCATATTTTAAGGAAAAAACCCTTGATGACCAGTGGATTAGCTCAAAAACCTAAAAAAAAATTTCGTTTTTAGAGGGCCTAAGTGGAAAACGTCAAAGACCAACTCGTCGAGATCCAGCGCGGAGCTGACGAGATTATCAAAATAGAGGAGCTTCAGGAGCGAATCGCCAAGGGTCGTCCGTTGCGGGTAAAAGCCGGTTTTGATCCCACGGCGCCCGACCTCCATCTAGGTCACACCGTCTTAATCAACAAGTTGCGGCAATTTCAGGTTTTAGGCCATGACGTGATCTTTTTGATTGGAGACTTTACGGGCTTGATCGGTGATCCGTCTGGCCGAGATGTGACCCGTCCGCCTCTAAGTCGAGATGAGATTCTGGCCAATGCAGAAACCTATAAGGAACAGGTGTTTAAGATTTTGGATCCAGACAAAACCATTGTGGATTTTAACTCTCGATGGATGGATGCTATGGCACCGGCGGATTTCGTGAGACTCACGTCCAAATACACGGTGGCACGGATGTTGGAGCGAGACGACTTCAACAAACGTTTTACCAATGAACAGCCCATCTCTATTCATGAGTTCTTGTACCCCCTTGCGCAGGGCTATGACTCCGTCGCCTTGGAGGCCGACGTTGAGCTGGGGGGTACCGACCAGAAATTCAATCTTTTGGTGGGACGGGCTTTGCAGCAAGACTACGGCCAGCCGCGACAGATTGTATTGACCATGCCATTGTTGGAAGGGTTGGACGGTGTGAAGAAGATGTCCAAGTCATTGGGTAATTACATAGGCATCACGGATACGCCTGACGACATGTTCGGAAAACTGATGTCGATTTCCGATCAGTTAATGTGGCGGTATTTTGAGCTGCTGAGTTTCAAGTCTGTCTCTGAAATCAACAACTTGAAGGAATCCATTTCCCAAGGGGCCAATCCCCGGGATGTTAAGTTTGGCTTGGCCCAAGAGATAGTGGCCAGATTTCATAGCATGGCGGATGCGGAGCAAGCCCAAGAAAATTTCGTCAATCGCTTTCAGCAAAACCAATTGCCAGAGGACGTAGAGGAAGTAGAGGTAGCTAGCGAGACTTCAGAGTTAGGAATCGCTCATTTGTTGACCAGATCGGGTCTGACTGCCAGCAATGGAGAGGCGTTTCGAATGATCCAACAAGGTGCTGTGAAGATCGATGGTGTGAAGGTCACGGATCGAGGTACCACGGTGCCGGTAGACACCAATGCAGTTTTTCAGGTTGGGAAGCGCAAGGTGAAGAAGGTGAAGGTGGTGGCGGGGTGACTATGGGCGCTAAATTCTAGCCGTATCCGTCATCCTGGCCTGCGCCAGGATGACGATGGATGATTGTCTGTGAAGCCCGAAGCCAATCACCTATAGCCTATAACCCATAGCCCCTTTATACTTTCCCACCAGGGTCCCTCCGCCTCGGACCCAAAAACAACAAAGAACATAGGTACCCATCCCATGTGGTTTAAGAATATCCGAGTCTACAAGCTGACTCGTCCGATAGATTTGTCCGTTGATACGTTAGAAGCTGCACTAGAAAAACGTCAGTTTGTACCGTGCTCAAACATTGACTACTCAAGAATTGGATGGGTCCCGCCCTTAGGTCCGCAGTCAGAACAGTATGTTCACCCGGTCGGGCAATACGTGATGTTGTGTGTCAGGAAACAAGAGAAAATCTTGCCTGCCGCCGCCATTAACGAAATGTTTGAAGACAAAGTTCAAGAGTTTGAAAGCACTCGTGAGCGAAAAATGTATCGTAAGGAAAAAACCAGTCTAAAAGACGATATTGTTCATACCTTGTTACCCAGAGCATTAACTCGATCAGCTAGAATGTATGCGTATTTTGATACCGCAAAAGGCTTACTCGTGGTAGATGCCGCTAGTGCCACCAAGGCGGAAGAATTCTTGGATTGGCTTCGCGGTACTTTGGGA
>JBCCFQ010000399.1:0-4348 GCA_039029655.1 Pseudomonadota bacterium
CTTATCGATCCGCGAACGTTAAGCCCCCTAGATGAGGATACAATCTTAGATAGTGTGGAAAAAACCGGACGCCTAGTGGTGATCGACGAGTCTCCCCCGCGTTGTTCTATGGCTGCAGACATAGCTGGGATCGTGGGAAGCAAAGCATTTTCCTCATTGAAGGCACCCATGGAATTGGTTACCGCTCCTCACACCCCGGTACCTTTTGCTCGGGAGTTGGAAAGAGCGTACTTACCCGGGCCACCAGACATTGAAGCTGCAGTTATGCGTGCGGTCAGTTATCGATGAGTCAGCTGTTTGCCTTCACCATGCCCAAATGGGGTATCGAAATGAGCGAGGGGGTGGTCGCCGATTGGCTAGTAGAGCCTGGTGATGTATTCCATAAGGGCGATGTCATTATGGCGGTTGAGACGGAGAAGATCGTCAACGACATCGAAGCTGAGATCGATGGGGTGTTGCTAAAAGCGATTGCTGAAGTGGGCGAAACCTATTCTGTTGGGACGTTACTCGGTGTACTGGGCCCGGAAGGTACGCCAACGGATGTTGTTGATGCGTTTATAGCTAAGTTTTCTTCCAGCAACGAGCATTACCAAGATAACGAAGAGCAGGAGTCTTTTTCAGAAACCGCAGTGGTGACGGAAGAGGAGGTAATAGAGACGCTGGCAAATCAAAACATCAGTGGCAAGGCGGCAGAGCTCGCCCAGCGTCAGGGGCTTGATTTGTCCGAGTTACAAGGTTGTGGTCGAAATAACCGAGTACAGTTACAAGATGTCGAACGCCTTTTGCGACAAGAAGTTCCTAAAGACGGTCCGGGTTGGAACAACTCCGTGGATGCGAGCACATTTGACGACAAAGTCAATGCAACCCCGGTGGCACAGTTGGCAGCGGCAAAGAGCAACGTAGACTTAACAGATGTAAAAGGCACAGGAAAAGACGGACGGGTTCGGTTGCGTGACTTGCCTAAACCAGGAGCCAACAAGGAAGCACCTGATCGAGTGCCCTTCAATTCCATGCGTCGCAAGATCGCCGAGCGACTAACCCATGCCTATCAGACCATCCCTCACTATTATCTCGAAACCGAAGTTCGCATGGATGAGGTCATGGCTGAGCGTGAGCTGTTTAACGGACAATCTCCAGAGAACAACGCCTCTATTAACGACTTTATTGTCAAAGCCTGTGCCGTTTGTTTGAGAAAACATCCAAATCTCAACGTGCATGTGGGCGACGATTACACCATTCCCTTTTCCGATATCAATGTTGCTCTGGCGGTGGCACTGGATGACGGGTTAGTGACACCAGTTTTGGCTAAGGCCAATACACTCAGCATGAATCAACTGACAGCAGAGTCATCGCGACTTATTCGGGGCGCCAAATCAGGAAAACTCAATTTCAAAGATTACTCTGGTGGCACCTTTACCGTATCTAACCTAGGTATGTTCGGTGTTTCAAAATTCACTGCCATCATTAATCCACCCCAAGCGGGGATATTGTCCGTGGGGGCGGTAACCAGCAAAGTGTTGGCGGTGGATGGAAAGTTGCGATTGGGTCAAGGCATGACTTTGGTGTTGGGTCTAGACCATCGGGTTATTGACGGGGCTGCCGGTGGCCAGTTTTTGGCGGATTTAAAGGCGCTTTTGGAATCACCCAGTGAATTGTTAGGATGAGTAACGATAAAGTCGCTCCGTGCCATGTTTATTTGGTCTGCGGTGGCCTTTATCACGACTTTGATTACGTCCGTCTTGAGCTGTTGCGACACTTATCCAAGTATCCACATATAAGGTGTGTCGTTGCCTCCGATTATTCAGATGTGGATCAAATCATGGCCTCCGACGGTTTGGTCACTTATACCACCGATGTCGTACCAAGCACCTCAGCGGTAAAAAAGTTAAAGCAGTTCTTAGAGGATGGGAAAAAGTGGTTTGCGCTACATGGCACCAATTCCATCATAGACATTGATGACAAAGGGTATGCCAGCAGCCCTAGAACCGCGCCGGAGTTCATGACACTCCTTGGTAGTCAATTCGTCGCGCACCCGGAGAAAGGTCCCTTCCAAGTGCATGTCACCCAGCCTGATCATCCGCTTGTTGAGGGCATTCAGTCATTTGAAGTGGAAGATGAGTTGTATTTGGTGGAGACCCATGGTGACATGGAAGTATTACTTCACAGTCACTTTAATGGCAAAGCCATGAAAGGATTCAAGGAACGAGAATTTTTCTCTGATGAAAAGAGACCCATCATGTATCTTAAGTCTGAAGGTAGGGGGCAAGTGTTGTATCTCAACCTCGGACACTGTCGAGGACATCATGATATGAGACCTTTGCTGAACTGGTATCCCGAGGTGGAGCGTTGCTCTTGGGATTCACCCGTGTTCAGAGAGCTTATTGATCGCGGCGTTGGATGGTTGCAGGAGCGTTAAACTTGTCTCCAGCGTTTACAACAATCAGTCAATTCAGTTACGTCGTCAAAGATATTGACCGAGCCATTGATCATTGGGCGGGCATCCTTCGGGTTGGCCCATTCTTTGTGCTTGAGCACGTGCCTTACGACACCTGTTTGTTTCGTGGTGAAGTTACGGATGTCGATATGTCGGTCGCTATGGCTTATAGCGGAGATACCCAGATTGAATTGGTTTGCCAACATAACAATGCGGACTCCATTTTTATCGAACATCTGCAAAATCATGGTGAAGGTCTGCAACACGTTGGCGCTCGAACCGAAAACCTAGACGCCGATCTGAGTTTTTTTCAGTCCAAGTCCATTACACCGGTCCAAGAGGGACTGGCCAGCAACGGGACACGATTTGCTTATCTAAACACAGATGCTTTCCCCGGCACGATGCTTGAGCTGTTCCAAATACCCGACGACATTGCCCGGGCTTTTGACTATATGCGCAAAGCGGCTAAGACCTGGGATCCCGAAATTGATTCGCCGCGACGTTGACGCAGTTACCAGACGACCAACAGATTCTCTGTGAACACCGATAACGCTAGGGTTCCTCGTTCAACTGCTTGGGCGCTGGGCACAATCGCGTGTTTATCCGCTGTAGCTGTGGACTCCAGCATTCCGGCCATACCCGCCGTTATTGATCATCTGGGAATTACCCTTGCAGAAGGGCAAAGGGTCATTTCGGTTTATCTTTTGGGGTTCGCGTTGGGGCAAATTCCCATAGGGATACTGTCTGACAGGCTTGGTCGACTGCCTGTTCTGCTTATTGGTCTGACAGCGTATTTCCTGGCTACCTTGGCCACCTTGTTTGTCAGCAACATTTTTGACCTAAGTGTGGCGAGGTTTTGCCAAGGCCTTGCGGGTGCTTCGGGGTCTGTGTTGTCGCGATCCATGGCTCGCGATTTAGTGTCTGGACGCGAACTGGCCAAGCTCAACACAATGATGGTGATCTGTTTAGGTTTGGCAATGATCTTCGCGCCAATTGCGGGGTCTGCATTTGTTCAATGGTTGGGATGGTTTGGCGGTTTTGTCCCGGGTCTTCTTATTGCAACCCTTGCTGCAGTGATGCTGAAGTTGTGCTTGAGGGAAACGCTGGTCGCGAAATCAAAGGATGTATCAATCCTGCGTCAGATAATGACCAGTGGTGGGCTATTTTTTCGGTGTGCCCCTGCATTGTGGGGGAGTTTAATCATTGCGTTCAGTTTTTTTGGATACATGGGTCTTTTGTCAGGCTTCGGACACGTGTTGGTGCAACATTATGGCGTAGTCGGCGCCTCCGTAGGGCCGCTGTTTTCTGCTGCAGCGATTTTCTATGTCGCAGCGGCACTGGTCAGTCTGCGGATGCTGAATCGAATGCAGCCCATGGATCTGATAAAGATCGGATTGTGGGGTTATGGGTTGAGTTTGGTGTTGGCTTTAGCGGTCATCTATCTATTTCCAAATAGCGCACTTATGTTTTGGTTAAGTATGATTCCCTTTTTTGCCGGTTTAGGAGTGGTTTTTCCAAGCACCATGGCTATTGCCATGGCGCCATTTTCTAGGGGGGCGGGATTAGCCGCATCAATTATGGGCAGCCTACAAATGTTGTTCTCAGCCATGGGTGCCGCAACCACAGGTTGGCTCGATGATGGAACATCTACCGGTATGATGCAGGTAATGATTTTGGGGATTGTGCTTAGCGTATGTGTGTTTTTGTCGGGGTTGTTACCGACGAGATTGCGTACTGAGCTGTTCAAAACCTAATCCTCGAGACCCTTTTGCTTTTAAAACTTTGTCAATTTTGTCGTGATGTTGTTTCTTGGAATCGCTCTTAAAACACTGAAAAAAAAGAGGTTAGTGCGTAAATTTAAGAAAGGCTGCATGCGATCTTTGGTTTACGTTATAGAGACTGGATTTGATACAC
>JBCCFQ010000400.1:0-4345 GCA_039029655.1 Pseudomonadota bacterium
GATGTTTGTGGCCCTAACCGGGCAGCCCAAGATTCTAAGGCTGCATGGTGAGGGGTCGGTCTTACTACCCAATGATGAGCAATACAAGCTTCATGCTCACTTATTCAGTAGCGAGTGCGCACCTCGATCTATGATATTGGTGCGAGTGACACGAATTCAGGATTCCTGTGGCTATGGTGTGCCTACCTATGATTATCAGGCAGAAAGAGAAACCTTGGCTCGATGGGCCGGGTCTAAAACGCCCGAAGAACAGAACAATTATATACGTGAAAAAAATTCCGTCAGCATCGATGGCTTACCCGCACTAGATCACTATGATTAAAGTCGAAGGGTTGTTTTATTATCCGGTAAAGTCCTTGGGCGGCAATGCGATTTCGTCGGGTGAATTGGGGGTGGCCGGTCTCAGCTATGATCGTTGGTGGATGGTTACTGACGAAGAATACAAATTCCTCACCCAACGGCAAGTCGAATCCATGGCGCTGATGAAGGCTTGGGTTCAAGATGACCTTTTGATGCTGTCTTTCGCCGAGAGTCAATACTTGTTGTCGGTTCAGCAGGGTGGATCATTGGTGGGAGCGACAGTGTGGGACGATCAGGTGGAGGCTTTCGATATGGGTCCCGCCGTATCGGAGTGGCTAACTCAGTGTCTTGGCACGTGGCGGGGTTCTAGGCTTCGGTTGGTTCGGATGAACGATGACTATCGTCGACAGGTGAATCCACAATATTTAGGTGAACATGACGCTCACACAGGTTTTGCTGATGGATATCCCTACCTGATTACGTCTCTGTCCAGCTTGGAGGACCTGAATAGTGCACTCAAAAACCGTGGCGCCGACGCCGTACCTATGTCTCGTTTTCGACCTAATATCGTCATCTCTGGTTTGTCTGCCTATGAGGAACACGCAACCCAAGAGCTCATCCATGGTGATTATACATTGGGTCTAAAGAAACCTTGTCAACGTTGCAAGATTACCACGATTGACCAAGATACATCCGAGATTGCCAACCCCTATGAACCCTTACAAACGCTCATCAAAACTAACCCGATGGAAGGCAAACAAGGCGCTTACTTTGGGCAAAATGCGATCGTCACAAAAGGTATTGGTGCAACAATTAGTGTTGGCGACATTCTGGAGAAACCATAATGACCCAGCCCCAAGAAGTTGTTGAGTTTTGGTTTAGTGATGAGGAATTGACACCAGAACGAGCGGTCGAGTTGAATCGTCGTTGGTTTCAGTCGGACTCCCGGTTCGATGAGCAGATTCACGAACGTTTTGGTGATTTACCAGACAAAGCTCAAGCAGGAGAGCTTGATGGTTGGATGGATCAAGCAGGATCTACATTAGGCTTGGTGTTGGTTCTAGATCAGTTTCCAAGAAATATCTACCGGGGATCTCCCCGGGCCTTTTCTTATGACGCAAAAGCCCGACAAGTTCTACTACAAGGCTTATCAAAGGATTTCCACCTCAGTTTGCACCCATTGCAGCGTGCGTTCCTTTAT
This sequence comes from Pseudomonadota bacterium, assembly GCA_039029655.1. Taxonomy (GTDB): domain Bacteria; phylum Pseudomonadota; class Gammaproteobacteria; order Steroidobacterales; family JBCCFQ01; genus JBCCFQ01. Next base: position 1,502 of record JBCCFQ010000400.1, read on the forward strand.
CTTCCCTTTGAGCACGCTGAAGACGCGCAGCTACAACGTCGATCAGTGACTTTGTTTACGGAGCTTAAACACAGTGTGGATGAGGCATGGGTGAAAATCGTAGAAAATTCGTTGGACTATGCTGTTGCGCATCTGAAGATTATTGAGGAGTTTGGTCGTTTTCCTCATAGAAATGAGGTCTTGGGGCGAGAATCGACGCCTAAGGAAACCCAGTATTTAGAAGAGGGTGGTCGAACTTTTTGAGTTTGGGCAACCCGCTGGGAACGGGTCGTCCCGACGATTACGCGATTACAGGCAGATGTTCGGTGATGCGATGCACCATGGTTTGACTGCCGATGGGTTCATAGGTTGTCCCCCTTTTGCCGAATTGGCTTAAACCAAAGTCTGGCGCTAGACTTGATGACCTTCTTGACGCAGCCCAGACCTTTTCATGACCGACGCTGATCAAAAGAAAAACGAAGAAAAATCCGGCGTTTACGAGTTTCTGGACAGGGAGCTGGATGTGGACCGCCGGGAGCTGCGCCACAATGGCGAGCTTTTGCCGGTTCAACGAAAAGTATTCGATCTCCTGCTTTACCTTTTGCGCAACCGGCACCGAGCCGTGGGTAAGGACGAACTACAGGATGCCATTTGGCCGGGCACCATCGTTACCGAGACGGCCTTAACCCGAGCCATCATGAAGGCCCGCCGCTCCGTGGGTGACGATGCGAATACTCAGGTGGCTATCAAGACCGTGCACGGTCATGGCTATCGATTTATTGCCGATGTCAAAGCGGTCCAAGGAGCGACACAGGAGATTGAAGGCCCGATGGGGAGTAGCCCCGGCATCAGCCACGGGGAGTGGGCGGAACTAAGGAGGCGTCGGGTGTTCCGGGCCGCAGCCACCTACGCTGCATTTGCGTGGTTGTTCGTACAGGTGGGAGATATTGCTTTTGACGCCTTTGAATGGCCCAAACTGCCGTTGCAAGGATTGCTAATCCTATTGGTCATTGGTCTGCCCATCACGTTGTTGTTTGCGTGGTTTTATCAACTCACACCTCAGGGCTTAAGAAAAGAAGACGAGTTAGAGGCTCTACCAAAAACGGCGGCGTGGCCCATCGGTAACCGAGTCGTCATAGGGGTATTGTTGGTCGCATTAGGTTTTTCTCTTTATCACAACCTCTCCCCGGAATCCGCCGCTAGCGACTTACCAAGACGGGTTGCGATACTGCCGGTTCAAAACACCGTAGACGATGTTGAATTGGAATGGGCGCGTCTTGGTCTCATGGGTTTCATGAATCGCATTATTTCCGATAGTGAGGTTGTGAGTGTGGTGCCTGCACGCACCGTCATGTCGCTTTTGGATGATGATGAGACCATCCAAGAAGTCAACGATGACTTACGACAAAAGCTGCGCAGGGCGCATGGAGTGGGCTATGTGGTGCTTCCAAAACTAGAGAAACAAGATTCCCTACTACGGTTTAGCGCCGTGGTTGTCAGCGACGATGGTATTTGGGAGATGCCTGGTCATCTCGACGAAGACGCCACGGCGCTGGCCAAAATCTTAAGCGTCGAAATCGTGAAGCGAATTGATCCCACTACCGATTCAGGTCAAGCCACCAGAATTGTCTCAACGGAGCCATTGGCCAACCAAGCCTATGCCAAAGGCATGGAGCAGCAGCTCAGCGGTAACCTCCAAGAGGCAAAGCGTTTGTTCAACGGCGCTTCCGTGCTGGATCCAAAGAGTTTCTGGCCTCGATATGAACATGCCATCGTGACTCGCATCCTGGGTGATTATGACGACGCTGAACAGCAATTCATGACGTTGCTGGAAGAATCAAGATCAGCCGAAGATGTAAGTACCGTTTACAGTACGCTTAATGGCTTAGGTATCACCCACATGCTGAAGGGCAACCTGGATCAAGCGGAGAATTACCTGCAAGAAGGTCTGGTTTTGGCGGATCAGTTCCAAGATGAAAGTCGAAAACTCAGCCTGTTGGTGAACCTCGGTATTGTCGCGAAAAATAAAGGTGACTACGCGGCGTCAAGACAGTTTCTTGGGCGCGCTCTAGACAGCTATCTGGCGAGTGGTGTCGAGGTCGTGCCGGGCTCTGTATACAACACGCTAGCTAACCTCAATGCAGATGAAGGTGACCTGGAGAAGGCGGCCGAATACTTTCAAAAAGCACGTGACAGCTATCGCTTTGTAGGTCAAAAACGTCACGAAGCAACGGTACTCAACAATCAAGCTTGGGTGAAGCAACGCTTGCGCCAATACAATGAAGCGGAAGACTTGAACCAAGCGTCTCTCGCGTTGCGCGAAGAACTGTCGGATCGTGTGGGGGTATTACGAAGCAAACGCTCCTTAACCAGTCTTTATCTGCAAATGAAGGACTACGACAAAGCTTGGGTTCTGGCCAACGAAGTTTATGCGGCGCCTGAGTCGCAACAGTCGACGGATCTTTTAGCCTCTGCTGTCAGTTCACTGGGACGTATCGCGTCGGCCCGAGGCGACTATGAGACAGCTAAAAACAACATGGCTCAGGCAATTCAAATTCGGACAGACCGCGGCAGCGTGCCAGGGGTATTGGATCAAAAGCTCAAACTGGTCAGAGTGCATTTGAATGCCGCAAACATAGAAGCTGCTGGGGTATTGACCCGAGATGTTTTGGATGAGGCTCGGGCCGTAGAGCACCGCGTCAGTGAAGTGCGTAGCATTTTGTTTCTGGGTGAGATTGCGGATCTGGAGGATCGAACTCAAGAGGCCATCGATTTTTACGTCAGTGCCAATGAGTTAGCAAGAGGCATCAATAACATTCCGCTCGAAGTCATGGGAACTTCTCGTTTGGTGGATTTGTATCTCAA
>JBCCFQ010000401.1:0-4345 GCA_039029655.1 Pseudomonadota bacterium
CACTTCGAAAGCCCTTCCAACCAGCTATGTACATGAGATTCCAAAGCAGACGCTTATCCGTTTCAAACAGTAGCCGCTTTGCCATACGTAGGTACATAAGGCTTACTCGTGTTCTAAGACTATCAACGAAGGAAGGAAAAACACTCTGGCGCTCACTCTAATCCGAGCCGCTAACTGCAACCTGACGCCGAGCACCACTGACTTTCGCTAGATTAATTATCTTTCGAGTTGGTCGCTGAAACCAGCCCTAAAGCCTTTTTCGGCAAAACCTGGGAGGTTGAATCCGGCGATATATGTCCTTTTTAACCGCTATTGTAGTACCTTCGGCAAGAATCCAAACATGCTTCGTCAGGGTGAAAGCAATGGTGTAGAATAGAAATGGGCTGTTTCCGATTCCGTATCTCGTCCTTGATTGCGACTTTTGCTTTTGACGATCACCCTGACAAGTGCTTGTATTTTCGATCTAGTCACTAGATCTTCAGCAATATCTCCCTGTATTTGAGCTATTTGTGGATCGTAGTCAGCATCAGAAACTTTTAGATCAGGCTCTAGCTGGCTGCGCGGATTCACTTGGTGAGTTGCTGGAGCACTATCGAGCGTATTTGACCGTGTTGGCTCAACGCTACTTGGACACTCGTTTGCGTGGACGATTAGACGCCGCCGATGTTGTTCAAGTTACTTTTTTGGAAGCCCAGCGAGATCTTCCCGCCTTTCGTGGCTCGCAGATTGAGGAATTGTTAGGTTGGCTTCGCCATATTTTGCGAAACAACGTCTCCTCGGCTCATCAAAAGCACATTTATACCCAGAAGAGATCGGCTGGCCGGGAAGTATCCAACAGTCCTACCGATAGCCGTCCCGCTATTACCGATCTTGCTCCTTCGGAAACTACTTCGCCCAGCCAACGCATGATGCGTGACGAAGCGGCTGTCTATTTGGCAAACTGCCTTGAGGACCTTCCTGATACGCAGCGAGAAGCTTTACGGCTACGATACGTTGAAGGATGTTCTTTGAAAGAAATCGCCGTGGCCATGAAGAAGACTGAAATGGCCGTGGCTGGTTTGCTAAAACGTGGCCTGAAGGCTCTGCGGAATAAAATGATCTCCGATAGTTCTAGCGGTATTCGCTAGCCTAGCTGTACATCCTTTCTCTACCTACTTTTTATTGCTCCATGACGTAGGCAAAAATCAGTGGCGCTACGATTGTCGCATCACTTTGTATCATAAACTTGGGACTCTCCTTGCTGAGTTTCGTCCAAGTAATCTTTTCGTTTGGTACCGCGCCTGAATAGCCCCCATAACTTGTTACTGCATCTGATATTTGTGTAAAGTACGCCCACAAGGGTACTTCTTTTTGCATGTCTTGAATGAGCATCGGTACCGTACAGATAGCAAAATCTCCCGCTATTCCGCCACCAATCTGGAAGAAGCCTATCGGCTGCTGCTGACTCTGCTCTACGTACCAATTCGATAGTAGCTCTAGTTGTTGCGTTCCGCTTTTGATCGCGCCATGATTGGCTACCGTTCCATCCATTACTCTCGCTGTGAAGATATTTCCAAGCGTACTATCTTCTATCCCCGGTGAAAAAATTGGGACGTTGTATTCTCTGGCCGCGTTTACCCAACTCTCCTCTAGCGGTGCCTGGTAATGTTTTTCTAGTTCTTCGTCTTCCAAAAGCCTAAAAAAATACTCGAAGGGATAATATCCCTTGCCTGCATTAGCTGCTTCTGCCCAGTAGTTAGTCAAATGCGACTCTATGTGGCGCATCACTGTTTCTGGTATGCACGTATCTGTAACTCGATTAAATCCCTTTGCTTGCAGTTCTACTTCATCTTCGGCACTTAGCGCTCGCCAGTCTTCTACGACTCTGTATTCCTGGTGAGCAAAGAGTTTGAAGATATCTTCTTCTAGATTTGCGGCCGTACAACTAATCGCGTGCACTTTGTCTTGCCGTATCATTTCAGCCAGTGAAATCCCTAGCTCTGCTGTGCTCATAGCTCCCGCTAATGATACGAGCATTTTCCCACCATCGCCTACAAAATGCCGATAGCTTTTGGCCGCCGCCAACATTTCTCGCGCATTGAAGTGGCGATAATGCTTTTCCATAAAGCGACTGATAGACATGCTTATTGTCGCCCACCCTCGCAGCACGTCTCACAAATCGTTTGACACCGACTGCACTGTAGCTTCGCTCGAATCTCGATCATCTTGCCGCCGCAAACTGGACAAGCCATCCTCCGGCTTTCATTTCCGTCCGTTGATTCTTTCGGCGTTGGATCTTTCGGCATGAGAACTCCTTTTCTCGTTTGAGTTTCCTTTGAAAATAGCCTTGCCAATATCCGCCGTCTACGAGTCGAGTGCCATTGGCATCACTACGTACGCATAACCGTCTTCTGTTGTCATCAGAGCTGGCTGTGTCGATGAGGCTACATCCATTTTGAACTGCATGTCCGCATCAAGAACTTTGAGGAAATCACTCACATAGCGATAATCCAACTTCATCTTGATTGGCTCGCCATCGTATTCGATGGGCATCTCGACGCGGCTCTGCCCTAAGTCTGCGGTACTTGCTGATAGCAACAGTGTTCCACTCGCAAACTCTATATCCAATCCTCGGGTTTCTTGATCCGCTACAATCGCTGCTTGCCTAATCACGTTGTAAAACGGCCCTACCACCATATCTATTTTGACCGAATCCTCTCGACTCGGTATGACTTGACGCCAGTTTGGATAACGCCCTTCCACTAGTCTAGAATAGATTGTGCAACGACTTGTTCTGAGCAATACATCGTTTTCCCTACTAGCGATATGTACTGTCTCTTCTTTGTCGCCAATCGAACGCTCCATAAGCGTCAACGACTTTGTAGGAATGATCGTCGAATTCCCTGTCGTCTCGTGATCCCCTACATTCGTTCCGCTACCCGTCATTCGGGCCAACCGTCTGCCATCGGTACCTACTGCGAGTACATCTTCGCCATGCAATTCGAGAAGCACACCGCCAAGTGCAAAGCGTGAACTATCGGGATCTGTAGCGAAGGAAGTGCGCTTTACCATCTCCCTGAATAATCGGGCTGGAATCTCGTGATACTTCTCCTCTTCAAAGCCAACTATCGTTGGGAACTCATCAGGATTCACGCTCGGCAGATTGAATTCGCTATGTTGCCCTTTGACTTTGGTCGTCGTCCCATCTGATTCAAACTCTAACAGCTCATCGCTGCTCTCCCGCAGAATCATTCCGACACGGCCTACATGAAAGAGTGCCTTGCCTGGTGTTTTGACTTCGACTCCTTCGACATCTATTCTGATCCCAGTTTCCATATCGGTTGCCATCAAAGTCACACGCTCTTCCGTCGCATCGATTTTGACGTTCTGCAGCACTTCTTTAGGGCTGCGCATTTGAGCAACACTGCCAGCTAGTTGGAAAGCAGCAAACAACTGCTCTCGGTTGCACACTATCTTCATCGTTGTTCTCCCTGTTTATCTTCTAAGGCAGTGTTTTACAGGCTCATTCGCTTCTACAGAAGAACACAGAGGCGAAAATCTCTCTTTCCTACATGAATCCCCTATATATTTTTAGTAGTAGAAGTAGAGACAAGCGAGACGGAGTTTTCCACAGCTGTAGCGAAAGCAAGAGGTAACTCAATATGAGGAATAGCCGGGTATTGGGCACCAAAAGTTACCGGCAACTGACAGTGGGTAACTTGTAGTAATCGGGTAAGTTATGGTCAGTTCGTGTAGCTACTAAAGGCGAAGAGAAACAGTGATAAAGATAGAGCGAGATAACGAGGGGAAAAGCAAACTAAATTAGACCGTCAATTGACAAGAAATGAACTATCGACGAAGCATTTGAACCTGAAGCTCAGCCATAGTTTTTGCAAGCTCGTTGTCATATTCCAGCAGACTTTCGGTTTTCCTGAAAGCGTGCAAGATAGTAGAGTGATCGCGACCGCCAAAATACTCGCCAATTTGCTGCAAACTAGCCGGGGTAAGTCGACGAGCGAGCACGATTGCTAGGCCACGAGCTCGTACAATGTTGGCCTGTCGGGTTCCAGCACGCATGTCAGCCAAGCGAACACACAAGGCTCGAGCAACATTCTTTGCGATATCGGCGATAGCCAGCGTGTCACCTTGAAGCGACTGCAATACGAGCTGACGAACGATATCTATATTAGTTTGTCCATTAGAGTCTAGGTTTTGCGACGCGATGTTAACGAGTAGCTGAAGGGTGCCGACGGAAAGAGGCTTTGGCAAAGCAGCGCAGCATTCGAGGAGAGATAAAGTGAGCCGACTAGCGTCGAGCGACTTAGGCAATTTTTCGACAAGCATTGCAATAATAGCCTTGGTGGCG
>JBCCFQ010000402.1:0-4333 GCA_039029655.1 Pseudomonadota bacterium
CGACACGGGTACGTATGTACCCTCAGATGCGGCTAGCCGGACCGAGTAATCACCCTGAGAAGCTATGCTGACTCGCTCGCTCGTGATCACTCGCTCCTCCTTTGCCACTAGTTGACCTCACGAAGAAAGAAGCGGTGAAAGAAGTAGCAAAGCGTTGGAAAGCAGAACACGACGAAGCATTCGAAAAGCTGAAGGAGTTGTTGACGACTGCCCCAGTATTGCACTTCCCCGACTTCTCCAAAGAATTTGTGGTTCAAGTAGACGCATCGAACGAAGCCGTGGGCGCTCATATTTGGCAGAGGAAAGGCAATGATCAAGCAATTGTAGCCTACTTTAGTCAACGTTTCAACAAAGCCCAGAGGCACTATTCCGCAACCCTCAAAGAATGTTACGCCGTAGTCTTGGCAATCCAACACTGGAGACATTTTCTGTGGGGTAAACACTTCACGTGTATAACAGACCATGCAGCGCTACGATACTTGTACACGATGCAAGATACGAGCAATATGTTGACGAGATGGGCGATTGCGTTGCAGTCATACGACTTCACGGTGCAGCATAAGCCGGGGAAACTGAATATTATACCCGACACTCTATCACGACTTTTTACCTTCGAGCGACAACAAGATGACGAAGTCAAACCCTTGCTCGCCCCGATTTGTCGTAACGTGCCGGAAAATCCCGAACCGCACACCGAAAAACCGCATCAACCATTTCAATTCTCGGCAGATAAGCTGGATAATTTAAAACCAGTTCAGAGCGACAGAGAGCTGTTTACAGTGAAATCGATCTACAACAGCGCGACTAACGTGTTCATGTCAGTAGACAAAGTGAAACTGCAAGCCGAACAAATGAAAGAATATGGTCCCTACATCCGGTATCTAACTGAAGATGATGCCCCCATCCCTGAAAAGGAAACGTTGGCATCGATGTCGTACTATTCAATTCAAGATGACATCTTGTATCGGTCATACTTACCAGGACACCTCCGTAAAAGAGGCACCTTTCGTGATCAACTAGTGCTACCCGAAGCCCTGAGGGGGTTCGTACTACACTCGTGTCACGATCATGCGTTGTCCGGAGGTCACCTCGGGTTCAAACCGACGTACGAAAAAATTAGGCAGAGGTACTGGTGGCCAACAGTAAGCCGGGATGTGCGAAATTGGTGTAGAGACTGCCAGGCTTGCCAAAGACGGAAAACAGCTCATAATCGCCCGAAAATCCCAACAGGTCATATACCTGTAGAAAGACCATTTCAGCGCGTATCGATAGATTTGGTCGAGTATAAGACTATTTCACAGTCTTCAGCTGGTGTTCCCTGTAAGTATGTCATGTCCGTGATGGATCACTTGACACGCTATGCACTTTTTGTTCCAATTCCCAACAAGTCAGCCGTTACCGTGGCTCAGGCCCTGATCGATCGAGTCTTATCAACATTCGGTATTCCGGAAAAGTTGCACTCGGATCGCGGAAAGGAGTTTGAGAACAAAGTGATCTACCAGCTACAAACTCTGCTGCATTTTGATAAAACCCGCACCAGCGCGTTTAGGCCTCAAGGAAATAGTGTGTCAGAACGAGTACACTCGACACTACATGCCATGCTAGCAATGCACAGTTCAGTCAACCAAGACAATTGGGCAAGTATGTTACCTTACCTTCAGATGGCCTACAACACCTCATTCAACACAACGGTACACGAAACCCCGTATTTTTTACTGTTCGGGAGACAACCAAGGTTACCAGTTGACATAATTCTGGGCATTCCAGATGAGGGGTATGCAGCAGATATCGAAGAATACACGAAGCAGCAGAGAGATAATTTGCAGCTAGCTTACGAGCTTGCAAGACGCAATCTGCAGGAACGTGCAGACAAGCAAAAAGCAAGCAATGACAAACTCAAGTCTTTTCCCACGTTCGAGCCAGGAGAAGAAGTGTTGTTATACAGGCCTTATCAGGATGCAGACGGTCCAAACCCGAAATTGCTATCACCATGGAGGGGCCCGTACACTATCTGTTCCAGGTTATCGCCCTTGATATACAAGGTAAAGTTGGGCAACGACACGAAACAAACATCAGTGCACTTAGCCCACTTGAAAAAGTACTACCCACGAGAAAAAGCACCAGCGCCCAATTTCGAGAAATTAGCTGAATTTTTCTTGGGGAAAAGACTGCCTCTTCCAGAGGTTGACCGCCCCGATGTCGCGCAACCGAAAATCGAGCGCTACATCGTGGACAAGGTAGTGGGTCATAAACGAGGTCCGGGGAGGAAAAGCCACCTCAACTACAAATACCGCCTTAGACTTAAAGGTTACGGTCCGTCGGCAGATCTCGAGTATAGAGCAGATGAGGTACCTCAATGTCAACACCTCATAGATGCGTACAGGATAGAGCACAACCTGAATTGCGCATCCCCACAAGACCCACCATCCCTCAACACGAGAAAGAGAAAACGGGTCAATGAGCCCGACCCTGCGGAGACCAAGTTTCCCAATAGAAAAAAACGCTCACGAAATGTACACTTGCAAGAAAAACAAATGAAGAAAAATAGCGCTAAGGGCAGACGCGTTTAAATTCCGCGAGCCCACACCACCCCCGAATCCTCACAACAGGAGGAAACACGGGTCAGTGATCCCGTCCTCGTGGAAACCAAGTTTCCCGGGAAGGGAAATACTTAGAACGTGCACTTGCCGGGAGAACTCCCGTTACATGCAGACACGCCTAAGTATCTAATCGAGACAGAAGGTCATTGATGTCTAGGTAAGTGCAACCGTAAGGACATCAGCGGTGAAGGAGAACCGACCCCACAGGGTCGAACTCTCATCAGCACATAGGGGTAAGTGCTGACAAGGACAGCCGAATAGATATTTTGTAATCTCGGAGTACAATACTCCAGACATACAAAGATAACCACCGTTCCCCTTTTGTCTTCGATACTTGTCTTCCCCCGACGCAAATATTACTGAGCATGCAGCAATTTAACATGGGTTGAGAGTCCAAACCAGACTTACAGAAAAAAACCCCAACCATATGAGAAAGCACAATGTTTTCCGCTGAGTCGCCCATAAATCAGCATCTATGGGGGCATCAAAATCCGTGCTGATCACACAGAATCACAGATGCCGAGAAATATGTGACCAAGTCACGACCCTCCGACACCAGTATGCTGATTACATGAACCTGGGTAAGAACGTCGATAAAATTTACCGTCTTGTGTTTACTCAACACGACAGCGTATAGAGGACATGACGCGTTCAAACCCAGGCCAGTATCATGGTATCACCACACTCATACAGTTGGAATCCACGTGATATCATTCACTCCATGAATGACCGTCTCAAGCCATCGTGAGAGAGACTTGAGACGCATCAAAGGGGGGGGTAATGTGGATACCACACTTGTAGGAAGATGATGACAACCAGATACACATGTAAGAATCGGGAGAACAGTCTCAAGAACGGGACCCGCCAGTGGTATACACGGGCGGACCTAAAACGTTCGAATCTCCGAAGCTGGAGCTCCTGATTCAATTTGGGTAACGGGCCTACGGTAGAAAGAGCCTAATATCACAAGGCCACCGCATGTCGACCCGGAGAGCCGTTGCTGGCGGCACTACGGTGCTCGCCCGCATAGCTCAGTTCTTTTTCTGCCCATCCTGCTTCGGCTAAGTCCTTGCCCAAATTTCGGAAGAAAGGCACGCCTCGCTTTTGGAGATCCTTCGGCTACAGGGGACGTCAATACTCTTTCACGGGACTCGTAGTTCTGCCACTCGTACACGGCAGAGTACAGTTCACACTGGCGATCGACGGTCTCGAGACTGCGCGTGACACACAGTCGACGGGAATTTTTTGTTTCGGTGACAAACACAATGCCGAGCAAAAACGCGAAGAACGCTGTGCCAGCTACCGCAGCGGGCACCGCCGCCAACGATACGGTGCCGAGCCCCCAGCCCGAGGACGCGGACCCGACCGCCAAAGCGGGAGACGCGGACTCCACGACGTGGACCACACAGTCGGGCAAGAGGTCGAGGACGAGCAGGAAGGAGAAGCAGAGTGAAGAGCAGCTGGAAACAGCAGAAAAAAAGAGAGATGTTACTACTTGGGGCGAGAGTAGGAAGTATGAACTTTTGGATAACGGTAGCGATAGCGGCAATGACTCCGACGACGATGACCGTGACACCACCGCATCCGCATCATACGGCCCCAAAGCAGCCGGGTTGCAGGTCGCCCTGAGCGTGCTCGAGGAGCACGCTCAGCAGAGCGTCGATCCCCCCAACTGGGTGCATTGTGCTCTCGGCATGGCGCAACCTCAGCAGGACGCGATTCGTCAGGTCGAA
>JBCCFQ010000403.1:0-4321 GCA_039029655.1 Pseudomonadota bacterium
AATCCAGAACCTCGCTCAAACGCCATGAGCCTGGATAGTGGTTCAAAGAGCGTAGACATAAAACCCCACCACAAACTAGGCCAGCAAATTCAGCAATTACCGAAGCAAGGGCAACACCATCTGCCGTGTAGCCCAGGCCATTAACAAAAAAGATGTCTAAAACAATGTTGGTTATCGTGATGGACAGTAAAACCCAAAGAGCGCCTTTTGCATTTTGCAAACCCAATAACCAACCGATCACAACAAAGTTGACCAATGTGACCGGTGCGCTCCATATCCGAACCTGATAATACTCGCCGATGATAGTTCCCAGTGTGTCACTGGGTTTAAGTAGCGATAGTGCGCCGGCTAGAATCGGCCGTTGCAGTAAGATCAATAGGACGCCGAGCGCTAAGCCAATACAACAAGATTGAACCAGCACATTGCGAAGCTGCGTCGAGGATTCTTGGCCGTAACTTTGAGCTGCCAGTCCCGTGGTGCCCATACGCAAAAAATTCAGCCCCATAAAGATCACACCAAAAATTTGCGCTCCTGCGCCAACGGCCGCTAAGTATTCAGGTTGACCAAGGTGCCCCATGACCGCAGCGTCAGTAATCCCAACCAGGGGTATGGAGAGATTGGACAAAATCATAGGTGCCGCCAGCGCCCATAGCGCACCATGGGAGTACGAGTTGGTCATGAATCTCTTAACTTGTTAGTACGGGATCTTTAAGCGTCGGTATAAGGCGGATAACAACCACAACGGCCCAATCATTAAGAACTGAACATCCTCAACAAAAGACGGTTTTTTGCCCTCTATATAGTGTCCGATGAATTGGACGATCCAGGCCACAACAAAAACCAAAATAGCGATCTGCCACAACGGCATGCTTAACCCTTCGGTGATGGACAGCAGGTAGATAAGACCACCGCTGACAAACAGCATTCCGACGCTTAAAGAGAACGACAAAAACAGATAATAAAACATGGAAGCTATGACAAACAGCGTGGCCCAATTAAGAAGTGGAGAGACTTCTTGCAAAACCGAGGGAGTTGGGATGATCCAAAGTATCCCAAGCACGCTATAAACGATAGCGGGTACACAAAACCAATGGATGAGTTTATTGACTGGGTTTTGGTGGCTTTCACCATAGCGGCTGATGAGGTGATCCACATTTCTTGTTATAGGTGTATCCATATTGCGACGCTACGCCGACTTATCAAACTGTGCAAGGGTTCACAGTTTCAAGTATCCGATTTGGCACTCGGATACCCCCCATCTAGACTGCACATGTCCGCGAGAAACCTGCTTCAGGTCTCGTTCATCTGAGTAAGACTAAAGTGGCTACTAGCATTAGTTGCTGCAGGAAGTGTTAGGAGTATCTTAATGATTATTAAGCGTTTTGTTTTGAGTTTCTTTGTTGCCAGTCTATTGGTTGGCTGTACCACCCTGGATCCGTATACACGCGAGGAGAAGACCAGTAAGGCAACTAAAGGTGCCTTGATTGGTGCCGCCTCCGGTGCTGTGGCCGGATTACTCACAGGCGATGATGCGACGGAAAGACGTCAGCACGCCTTGATTGGAGCTGGTGTAGGTGCCCTAGCGGGTGCCGCCGTTGGCAACTACATGGATCGTCAAGAAATGAAGCTGCGCCAGCAGTTAGAGAACAGTGGCGTCAGCGTGCAACGTGAAGGGGATGAGATTCGTTTGATCATGCCTGGCCACGTGACGTTCCAAACCAATAGCGCGGATCTTTATTCAGGATTTTTTGACGTCTTGGATTCGGTCGCCATTGTGTTAGACGAGTTTGACAAGACCGTAGTAGAAGTTTCCGGTCACACGGATAGCACCGGCAGTGAGAGCTACAATATGCAGCTGTCAGAAAAGCGTGCGAACACGGTAGCGACCTATGTCAACACCCGTGGTGTTTCAGAGCAACGCATCGTGACACTGGCCTATGGTGAAGAGAAACCTATAGCGAGCAATGGCTCTGCTGGTGGACGTAAGCAAAATCGACGTGTTGAGCTTCGATTGGTGCCACTGACCGCTTAACGCCGTAAATCACCTAGTCACACAGATCGGGCCGCCCTTGGGGCGGCCTTTTTTGTGTGTAAGATACCTTGTATCGTCAAAGGTATACCCAATGAAAAGATTCGCAGCAGTCGCTCTCTTGATAATTGGTCTTGTCGTTGCCTACTTCGAGTCCAACCAAAGTCAGCCAGTGGGAGAGTCTCAGCGTGCCACCACGCCTGAGCAAGGACACCCTGTGGTGCAAGCGTTCAACGAGCGCCGGTCTGATTTATGGCTTACAACCAGTGGTGTAGTTGATCGTGTATTGCCGGACGACAACAAGGGATCTAGACACCAACGATTTTTGCTTCGCGTAACCGACGGTCACACGGTATTGGTGGCACACAACATCGACTTAGCGTCCAAAGTACCCTTAAGCCGGGGTGACAGCATTAGCCTACGGGGGGAATACGAATGGAACGAAAAAGGTGGCGTGATTCATTGGACTCATCATGACCCCCAGGGAAGACGAGATGGTGGTTATATTCAGTTCGAGGGTGAACGCTACGAATAACCAACACTTCAATGAGCGATACTCCTTTGTTTTCAAGGTACTATCAGGAATAATGCTTTGAGGCTAGCCGTTACTGAGTTTGAACCCGGCTAGTTTTCAATGAATTTTTCGATCCACGTATTTTGATACTGCACATGGCCGACAAGCAAAATCGCAGCTTAATTTCAGAATTAAAACGTAGAAACGTCTTTCGTGTGGCCGTTGCTTATGTGCTAGTCGCGTGGGTAGTTCTTCAAATCGCCGATGTGTTGTTTCCAGCATTGGTATTGCCGGATTGGTCTGTTCGTTTGGTCGCCGGAATTCTCATCCTGGGATTTCCTATTGCTCTGGTTATGGCCTGGGCCTACGAACTGACGCCAGACGGCCTAAAGCGGGACGCGGACTCTGGGGAAGGGCAATCGAGTCTGGCTGATAACCGCCGTTCTCTAGATAAGATAATCATCGTCCTTTTGGTTCTGGCTTTGTTGGGCTTCGGGTTGGATCGATTTGTTTGGCAACCGGGATCAGAGCAAGTTAACGACAGCCTCGTCAAAGAGTCACAGGCAACCGAAAATTCGATTGCGGTCTTAGCTTTCAGAAACACCAGTCCCGATAAGGACCAGGAGTATTTCGCCGATGGCCTAAGTGAAGAATTACTCAGCGCACTGGCACGGGTTAAACAACTTCGGGTTATTGGGCGTACCTCGTCCTTTCAATTTAAGAACAAAGACGTTGATGCCCAAGATATTGGAGAAAAGTTAGGTATTGCGCACTTTCTTGAGGGTGACGTACGTCGGGCGGGAGATAGGCTTAGGGTCACAGCACGCCTCATTTCCACAAAAGACGGAGTGGCCGTATGGACGGAAGTCTATGAAAATACACTGGACGATATTTTTGTTGTTCAGGATTCTATTGCTCGAGCCGTTGCTGAGGCTCTTGCCACGGAGCTACTGGGCGAAGTTAAAGTTGCTTCCGCCTCGCCCCGCGAAATCATGGCCTATGATCTTTATCTAAAAGGTTTGCAGCGCCGTCACATGAGGGACCGGGAGTCCAGCGCTGAAGCTTCGGAATTGATGGAACAGGCCGTGGAGTTGGATCCGGAGCTTGCTCAAGCATGGCAGCAATTGGCGGAGCTTTACGGAAATCAAACAACGTTGGGAGTTTTCGCTCCGACACAGGGTGTGGCATTGGCTAACAGCGCCGTAGAAAGAGCACTGATTGCAGACCCACAATTGGCCAGTGCATACACCACTCAGGGAACCCTCCGAATGAGTTTTGCATGGGATTGGCGCGGCGCAGAAATTTCCTACTCGCGCGCTCTAACCCTGGACCCCAGTGATTCCACAGCGCTCAGCAGAATCGCCACGTTAGAGGCCGCACAAGGCCGCTTTACTGCGGCCCAGGATCACATTGCTCAGGCGGTTCGAGTTGACCCACTAAATCTTGGAGCTCTACACAACCAGGCCTTTGTGCATTATTTGTCCAGTGACTTTGACAAGGCAATTGAAGGGTTTCAGTACGCGCTGGAGTTCGCTGGGGGCAATTATCCAATTGGTCACACCATGTTGGCGTTGAGCTTCTTAGGTGCAGGCGACGCAGAACAAGCGCTAGTGGCCAGTGAGAAAGAACTCAATACACAATTTAAGGATCTAGTTCAGGTCCCTGTGTATTACGCGCTGGGTGATCAGACATTAGCTCAGGACATGCTTCGTGGTATTAGCGAGAACTACGGAGATCGAGCTGCGGTTCCAATAGCCGGAGCGCATGCTTTTATGGGC
>JBCCFQ010000404.1:0-4319 GCA_039029655.1 Pseudomonadota bacterium
ATTTACCAACAAACCATACCGTTCCGGTACCCAGTTTCTTAAAGTGTGACTAGAACATGGACTAATGACCATTAGAGGTTTGTCCGTGGTTATATGTTTGTTAGCAAATTCCATGGCCTCATCGGGTATGGGCAACGTCCACTCATACAACTTTTCTTCAATGCCAAATACATCGAGAAAACTCATAAACGCATCTACTTGATGCTGCTCTTTTGCTGGAGGGATGCGATTGTTGAGGAAAAAACCATGAAAATCTTTTGAGCGTTTTCGATCAAACCCGACTTTTATCTTGGCCCGTATCTGATGGGACGCCCAGTTGGCACGCATAGCCACCTGCATATGAAGCAAGACATCAAACAACCGATCATTCAAGTCTTGTTTGAGTTTTTTGTAAGCGCTCCTGCCTTGAGATTTATCAAATACGATAAATTCAACATCTGGCAAATGACCCACCAACTTATGCTCTACCTTACCAATCACCCAGGTTAACTTTGTTGTGGGAAAAGTTTTTCTTAAGGTATGAACAACAGGCAGCACATGAGTGACATCACCTATGGCTGACAAACGCAGAAGGCAAATTGAAGCTGGGGGACTAGAGGGTGAAAATAAGGTCATTTTTGATACACAACACGGCCGCCGAGATAGGTTGCGGCGACTTCCATTTTGTCAATGTCTCTTTGTAGCGGCGTCTCGAAGGTGCCGTCAAGTAACACAAAATCGGCAAACTTACCTTGGCTGATACTACCAATGTCTTCATCCCACCCAGACTGGATGGCGCCAGCCATAGTCAGACCATACAACGCTTCGTCCAAGCTTAACCGTTCCTGGGGCCGCCAAGGTTCGCCAGGTCTGCCAGGCAATGGGCTGGTTCGATGAACCGCCGCCCAAATTTGAGTCAAAGGGGCAAAGGGTGCTGTGGGCCAATCGCTACCGAGCACAAGATGAGCACCACTGCTTTTTATGGTTTGCCAAATGTAGGCATTGGCTTCTCTTTCTGGACCGACTCGATCAGTGAGATAGTTTTGAAACGTTGTGACCGCATGGTGAGGATTCATGGATGCCGTGACGTCCAGTTCTTTGAACCGTGCCACATCCAAAGGATTAATCATCTCCACGTGTTCAATGCGGTTGCCTTTCGCACCACTGGCCTCAAAGGCATCAAAAGCCATGCGAACACCGTGATCTCCAATGGCGTGAATGGCCACGGGAAAACCCACATCATTAACAGCTTTAACTCGCTTGGTTAAAAACTCTTGGGACACCGTAGGAATACCCAGTACACCGGGCGCGTCTGCATAAGGTTCTAACATCACCGCGGTGTGGGTAGACATCACCCCATCCACCACCAGCTTGACGTAGCCAAACTCCAACATGGGTCCTTTGGTTTCGTCATCGACTCTAGCTGCCAGTTCCTGTTTTTCACTGGCCAGTTTCCGAGCTGGCTCGAGACGGGCGTGGCCTCCGGTGACCCCAAAAAAGATTCGGATACTCAGTTGATCATTGTTAAGTAAGTTTTCGTACTGAGATAGGGTTCTCCACCCGGCCATGTCATGGGCACTGGTGATTCCTTTGCTGTTGGCAAACTGGAAGGCCTGTGCAATCAGCTCCAGTTTTCGCGACTCGGGTAAACTCGCTTGGGTATCAGGAATTAGAGTTTGCGCGGTTTCTTTGAGAATGCCTGTGGGCTCGCCATTGGCGTCTTTTTGGACCTCTCCACCTTCTGGTGACTTCGTGTCTCGAGTGATGCCCGCCAGCTCCAGTGCTTTGGTGTTAAGCCAAGCGGAATGACCATCCACGTCTTGTAGCGCTACCGGTCGATCATCAACGACGGAATCAATGTCTTGGCGTGTGGGTAAAGGAATATTGCTCAATGAGTGATCCCAGCGACCGCCCATCAACCATTCGCCAGGTCCTAACTCAGACGCTCGCTGAGCAATCCGTTCTAACCAAATGTCTTTTTCCGCAATACCATACAGATCCACGCCATGAACCAACCGAACCCCCATGCTCAAATGGGTGTGGCCGTCAACAAAACCCGGCACCACCGTCCGCCCTTTGGCATCGATGACGGTGGTGTTTGCGCCTACTTGGCCCTCAATCTCGTCGGTGTTACCCAAAGCGACGAACTTGCCGCTGGTAACGGCGAAAGCTTCCACTCTCGGTGTTTCAGAATCCACCGTATAGACATCAGCGTTGATGACCACCAGGTCTGCCCCTGGCCCAGCTTCGCTTGCTATGATCTCTTCTTGCTTTGAACATCCCACCGCATAAGTCAAAGCAAGCAGCAATAACCATCGTTGATGTCTAAGCATGAATCCACCTGCAATTCATATTGTTATTGGCGCAATAAAGTACCACGGCCGGGCGAATCCTAGCTAATTCCAAAGTGATCTGCGTCTGGAAACCCCCAATCATGCATATATTTTTTGCCATGTGCTCCTGATAGGATGACCTCATAAACTATAAGGCGCAAAAATTCTCTTTTTTGGATGAAATTCCCCGGAAATTTTAACTGGCCACGGGTTCTACCGTTTCTTGCCTGGTTGCCTAGGGTAAATGGGCGAACAGTACCTAAGGACCTGACGGCTGCGGTCACCAATGCGGCCATTATCCTGCCCGAAGGCGTGGCCTATGCCGCCATTGCTGGGCTGCCCCCAGTATATGGATTCTACGCGGCCCTGGTGACGCCCATTATTGCGGCATTGTTTGGGTCTTCTTGGCAGCTCATCACCGGACCCAGTGTGGCTATTTCTGCGCTGGTGTACGGGGCTTTGGCGGGTAACTACGAACCAGGCTCACCCATGTTTATCCAAGCCGCCTTAACCATGACCTTTTTTGCTGGCCTTTTCCAAATTGCCTTTGCCCTTGCTCGCATGGGGCAACTGGTCAACTTTATGTCCAAGTCCGTGATGGTGGGCTTCACTGCCGGCACCGGCATATTGATTGCTATCAGCCAGTTGGAACACCTAATGGGCGTCGAAGTACCAGAATCAGCCCGAGGTATTGCCGGATTTTGGACCTACGCTTTGGAACACATTAATTACTACACCACGCTTGTCGGTGTAGCCACGTTAGTCATCGCCCTGCTCTTGCAACGTTACACACCCCGGGCGCCCAGCTATTTGTTGGCTTTGGGTTTAGGCAGTTTGTTAGGTGTGGTGTTGGGGTCAGAAGAGCGCGGTATTGCCCTGGTCGGGTCACTACCTTCTATTGTTCCTGTGTTCACAGAACCGGATCTGGATTTGAAGTCCATTCGTGAACTAATACCAAGCGCCATTGCCATTGGTGTTGTGGGTTTGTTACAAACCATATCGGTGGCACGTTCCGTGGCCGTTAAGACCGGTCAAATGATTAACACCGATCAGGAATTTTTAGGCCAAGGACTAGGCAACACCGTGGGTAGTTTGTTTTCGGCGTACGCCGGTTCTGGTTCTTTTACACGAACCTGGGTGAACTACGAGTCAGGTGCCCGCACGCCCCTGGCGTCCATACTCACCGCCGTCATTTTGTTGCTGATCTTGTTATTGGTGGCACCTTGGTTTGCCTACATGGCGGTTCCCGCCGTGGCCGGCATTATTTTGTTGGTGGCCGCACGACTGGTGGATGTGAAAGAGTTCATTCACTTAATGCGCACCAGTAAATCAGAAACCACAATCACCCTGACCACGTTTTTGTCCACAATATTAGTGGGACTGGAATTCGCTATCGCTGCAGGTGTGGTGCTGTCCCTGCTCTTTTTCCTAAGAGGCACCACCAAACCCTACACCGCGGTAGTCGCACCCGATCCCAATACCCCACGACACATTTTCCGCGAAGCGGTAGCCAACGATTTACAAGAGTGCCCCCAAGTACTGTTTGTACGCTTAGGCGCTCCCATCTACTTTGGTTCGATTATCTATCTAAGACAACGGCTTAGGGAGTTTGAGGCGGACCGCCCAGGTAGAAGACATGTGGTACTCATTATTATAGCCAACGACATCGACCTCCCTGGTTGCGAGATGCTGGCGGAAGAAGCCAAACGCATAAAACGCGAAGGCGGCGAAGTCTCCTTGGTGGTTCGAAACGCTCGGGTCTTGCACAAGTTCCGGCGCTTTCATGTTTTCGCCTCCGTTGGGGAAGAGAATATGTATTTTAGTAAAGGGGACTTGGTGAGTGGGTTGGTGGAGAGGCTGGATAAGGAGATTTGTGCGAGGTGTACGACGCGGATATTTCGGGAATGTCCGGAGAGGCCGGGCTCTAGGCTCTAGGCTCTGGGCTCTGGGCTCTGGGCTATAGTAAGGACAATGGTGTTCACGGAGGAACCTGGCCATGCGTAATCA
>JBCCFQ010000405.1:0-4319 GCA_039029655.1 Pseudomonadota bacterium
GATCAAGTCTGCGATCAAGGGTGAGGTCAACAATACTTCCATGGCCGCTACCCGACCCTTACCGCTCTCCCTTGGGATCAGACGTTGTGAAATCATGCCTGCGATATTGAGCGATAGGTCCATTAGCAATTGGTCACGGCGCTCTTCGGGAAAAAAGTTGATGATCCGGTCCAGCGCCTGGTTGGCGCTGTTGGCGTGGAGCGTCGCCAAAACAAGATGGCCAGTTTCCGCAAACTGAACACCATATTCCATGGTTTCCCGGTCACGAATCTCACCAATCAATATGACGTCCGGGGCCTGACGTAGGGTATTTTTTAGTGCGGCATGCCAGGAATCCGTATCCACACCCACTTCTCGCTGGGTGATCACGCAGCCTTGATGCGGGTGCAAATACTCAACTGGGTCCTCAATAGTCACAATGTGACCTCGAGAATTACCGTTTCGGTGCCCAACCATGGCTGCCAAAGTGGTGGACTTACCAGTACCGGTGCCACCGACGATGATCACCAAGCCGCGCTTAAGCATAACCACATCCTTAAGGACATCGGGCAGCTCTAGCTCGTCAAAATTTGGAATCTTCGTCTGAATGGTACGCAACACGGCACCGACATTACCCTGTTGCACAAAGGCGCTAACACGAAATCGGCCTATCTTTGCCGGGCTAATGGCAAAGTTACACTCCTTCGTCGCATCAAACTCTTTGCGCTGTTTGTCATTCATAATTGAGTTAACGATCATGGCACTATCGGGTGGCGTCAGAATTTTATCTGACACCGGTCGCACCTTACCGTCAATCTTGATGGCCGGTGGGAAACCGGCCGTTATAAAAAGGTCGGAACCACCTTTTGCAACCATAGTGCGCAGTAAATCCTGCATCAGCTTGATGGATTGATCGCGTTCCATAAATATCTCCTGCCGCGCTAGGACTTAAGGCCCAGCAACTAAAACTGTTCCTTATTGGTCGCCCAACGACGTGCCTGTTCACCAGTAATCACGCCTTTGGTTCTAAGTTCTGACAAACACTGATCGAGGGTCTGCATACCAATCCCTTGTCCGGTCTGAATGGCCGAATACATTTGCGCCACCTTACCTTCACGTATCAAGTTCCGAATAGCGGGGGAACCAATCATGATCTCGTGGGCGGCGATGCGGCCCCCACCAATCTTCTGCAACAGCGTCTGTGAAATCACTGCTTTTAGAGACTCGGATAACATGGCCCTGACCATATCTTTCTCGGCTGCTGGAAATACATCGACCACTCGGTCAATAGTTTTAGCCGCCGAACTAGTGTGCAAGGTACCAAACACCAAATGGCCTGTTTCGGCCGCCGTCAGCGCCAAACGAATAGTCTCTAAGTCTCGAAGCTCACCTACCAATACAACATCGGGGTCTTCACGTAGCGCCGAACGCAACGCTTCACTGAAGCCCAACGTATCGCGGTGAACCTCTCTTTGGTTAATCAGACATTTCTTGCTGGTGTGTACAAATTCGATTGGATCTTCAATGGTGATGATGTGATCGTTTTTGTTGTCGTTTATGTAGTCCACCATGGCAGCTAGAGTGGTGGACTTACCAGAACCCGTGGGCCCTGTCACCAAAACGATGCCTCTTGGGTGACTTGCGATTTCTTTAAAAATACCGGGGCATGCCAACTCGTCCAAGGTCAGGATCTTAGATGGAATCGTTCGAAACACCGCAGCCGCGCCACGATTTTGGTTGAAAGCGTTTACCCTGAATCGGGCAAGCTCGGGAATCTCAAAGGAGAAATCCGTCTCCAAGAACTCCTCAAAGTCCTTTCGTTGTTTGTCGTTCATGATGTCGTACACCATGCTGTGCACTTCCTTGTGAGACAAAGAGGGCATGTTGACCCGCTTTACATCGCCATCGACCCGTATGATGGGGGCCTCTCCAGCAGACAAATGGAGGTCGGACGCGTTATTCTTAACCGCAAATGCCAAGAGCTGCGCAATATCGATTGCCATTGATTTTCCTTGTTCGCCGTAATACGCCGGAAGAGGACACTCTCACACACCTTCCCCACCGGGCCAAAACCTAACAAATACCAGAAACGGGACACAGTATAACCAACCAAAAACCCTGGAAAAATGACAGACATCAAAGAAAATCTTAAAAAAGTGGGTGAAAGAGTGGCCAGAGCCGCCAGGAAGGTCAATCGGTGCCCTAGGTCGATTCGTGTGATGGCCGTCACAAAAAGACATTCCATCGACGCAATCCAGTCGGCGGCCGCCGCCGGTCAGCGAGATTTTGGTGAGAATTTCCTCCAAGAAGCGGCTGAAAAAATCGAAAATCTCCAGGATTCTGGGTTGGTCTGGCACTTCATCGGCCGTATCCAGAGCAACAAAACTCGATCCATCGCCCAGCTGTTTGACTGGGTCCACACTGTCGACCGGCTGAAGATCGCCCAACGGCTAAGCGAGCAACGCCCCGAGGACCACCCACGCTTGAATATCTGCCTACAAGTCAATGTGGCCTCAGACCAAGTGAAAGGTGGCGTCTCACCTGAACACGTATCGGAATTGGTAGAAGAAGTAAGGTCTTTGCCCAAGCTCCGCCTGCGTGGGTTGATGTGTATTCCGCCCCAAAGTGACGTGCTGGATGAGCAGCGTGGTTACTTCGCCAGGGTTAGATCACTGTTTACGGAGCTGGCGTCCGATCAAAAAGACTGGGATACGCTTTCAATGGGTATGAGTGGTGATCTAGAATCCGCCGTTTTCGAGGGATCTACCTTTGTGAGAATTGGAACCGCAATCTTTGGACCACGAACATGAACGAGTTGACCGGTCAGCGTCATTCTGTGGGCTTCATCGGCGCAGGCAATATATCTCGAAGCCTGATATCTGGCTTGATAGACAGTGGATGGCACCCCGATCAAATTCGCGTATCGGATCCTGACCCTGATCAATTATCTCGCGTGACGGCGAAGCACCCCGTCCTAACCGGCCACGACAACGCTAAAACCGCAGACTTTGCGGACGTTTTGATACTCGCGGTGAAACCCCAGATCATGGCGCGAGTTTCTAGGCCCATGGCAGTGGTGCTCCAGCGGCACAAGCCCCTGGTAATGACGGTGGCTGCAGGAATTGGCGTCGACCCCCTGGACAAGTGGCTCGGTGGAGACATGGCCATAGTAAGGGTTATGCCGAACACACCGGCTCTATTGGGCTATGGTGCCTCCGGTGCATTCGCCAACGCTTCAGTCACTCACACTCAAAAGGCGTTAGCCGATAAGATTCTGAATGCGGTAGGTATTGTCCGATGGGTGGACAGGGAGCAGGATATAGATGCGGTTACGGCCATCAGCGGCTCTGGGCCAGCGTATTTCTTCTATCTGATGGAGGCCATGGAAAACACGGCCACGCAACTCGGATTGGATGCACAACTGGCCCGAGATTTGATCGCACAAACGGCTATTGGTGCAGCTTACATGATGCGAGACAGCGGAAAGCCACCGGGGACGCTGCGAGACAATGTGACTTCCCCTGGAGGTACCACCTTGGCAGCCATGCAGGTCTGTGACCGAGCGGACACACATAGTGTACTGCAGCAGGCCGTATTGGCCGCCCATGAGCGCGCTTTGGAAATGGCACAGGATTTTAGTAATGACTAGAAGATAAGGAACAACAATGAACTTCGCCGGCGCTTTTCGCTTCATTGTCGCAGCACTCATCAGCCTCTATATCTTTGTGTTTGTGATTAGGTTTTTGATGCAATGGTCAAAAGCTGACTTTCGCAACCAGTTGGCGCAAGCCATCGTCCAGATTTCCAATCCATTGGTTAAGCCCTTGAGGAAATTCATCCCGGGCTGGGGTGGCCTGGATATCGCCACTTTGGTGGTTATCTATGTTCTGGAGGTAATCGCCATAATCTTGCTGGTTTCCATCGATACCGGCTTTAGCGCACCCTTGGCCCTGGGAGTAAAAACGCTAAGTTATGCAGCGCTTAGGATGTTTCATGCTTTCATTAACGTGTCGATATTCCTGATTTTTGTCAGGATAATTCTGAGCTGGATCAGTCCGGGCAACTACAATCCGATCATAAGCGTGATCTACAGCATAACCGAACCCATGATGGCGCCGTTTCGCCGCCTGTTGCCACCGTTGGGCGGGCTGGACATATCTCCGATCATACTGTTGCTAGGTTTGTCCGCCTTGAAGGTGTTGTTACCTCTACCAGGCTTCATTGCATAGCACGCAAGCAAAGCACGCATCGACTCAACTGTTGATAAATTGAACAACCGCTAAGCGGTTGCTGGTGCAATCCTATGAAATCCCAGCCAATCAGTTCGGGAATTTGTTCCC
>JBCCFQ010000406.1:0-4318 GCA_039029655.1 Pseudomonadota bacterium
CAAAGTCGTTGATATCCGGCACGTGCGCTAGAACATTGTTCCCCAACACCAGATCGGCTTTTTCTGAGTTGGCAAGTTCTGACGCGGTTTCGACACCAAAAAACTTGGTTAGTGTGGGAATACCTTTTTCTTCGGCCACTTCAGCAACGTTTGCGGCAGGCTCAACCCCCTGAACGCGTATCCCCTGTTCTTTGAAGAACTGAAGCAGATAACCATCGTTGCTGGCGATTTCCACCACAAAGGAGTGGCCATTGTATTTGAATCGATCCGTCATCATGTGCACATAGCTCTTGGCATGAGCTACAAACGCATCTGAGTAGGAAGAAAAATAAGCATAGTCACTAAAAATGTTCTCCGGCGTCTCATACTCGGGCAATTGCACCAAGTGACAGTGGGAACACACATAGACTTTCAACGGAAAAAACGCTTCCATGCCGTTCAAATCGTCTTCTTTCAAATAAGAATTGGATAAAGGAGAGGCTCCAAGATCGGCGAATACATGGGACAGCGCCGTACCACAAAACCTGCAATTCAAACCACTCATTAACTTGATCCCTGACTAAGTTCCATTGGGAACATTTCGTTTTGCTCCTGACGTAACCGATCAATCAGACGATTGTCTGGCAACTCAACATCGGCATATGTCAAAACCGTATCTTTCTTAATATTGTTCTTAACACGGCAACCCGGGGCCAGCCCCATGGGTAGCAGTTTTTCGGTCGCCGTGATATCTGAATTCTCGGCGACCCCGTATGCACAAAAGCCGCCCAAACCATCTAAAGTCTCGCCGGCACTGATATCTCGTTTCGCGGTGGCCACCACATCAACCTGGGGCGCACCTATGGGTGCTACAGCAGCATCATTAAACAAAACGGCCCGCGCGACTGTTAACGGTACCTCAAAAGTACAAATATGATAGGGATTGTAGAAGACATAAAATGGTCCATCCCCAAGCTTGTAGTACTGCAAGTACTCTTTTTGCAACGGATCTTCTAAGTATCCGATGATGAATACACCTGCGGGGGGCTCCGCTCGCAAGACATAATCCACTTGACCTCGTTTTAACAAAACGTCCGCGTCGTAAAGTGACGGAGCGTTTCGAACGTGATCCAATGGTTTTCCTTACATACCTCTTTGTCCAACGCAGAACCCCGTGGCGTGAGCCACTACGGCCATCTCCATAGAGACTTTGGTACCGTCGGCAAAAGAAGCCACCATTTGGGGCTTTTGCTTGAAGCGGGCGGCAAACTCCTTTTGCGTCTCCGGGTTTCGGTAAGGGTCCTGTAAGCCCTTCACGTTGCCTGCCAACACGGGTTTGAAACCAATGGCTTCCACGTACCTCAGCAAATTCATGAGGACCCCCGGCTGATCACCATCGGAATTGGTGTACACCACACCAGCTTTGTCAGCATAGGTCTTGAGCAGAGGCCCTACCGTGGCATCCACTTCTGCGTTCATTAATATAATGTGTTTGCCGTGTTCGACGGCTGTTAGCGTGACTTGGGCACCAAAATCTACGTCTCCAGTCACCTCCACCACAGCATCGATTCCATCCGCCTGGCAGATCAGGAGCCCATCCTCCACAACCACATATTGGTCACGACGGATGGCGTCTTCTACTTCATGCCGACTGCTTGCCACAACAACGTCTTCAACACCGGCATCCCCATAGGCTTTCACACCGTCTTCCACCCGCCGACTGGAGATCGCCGTCAATCGCATCCCGGGTACTTTGTTGATGATCTGGGCCGCGATGCCCCGACCCATGTAACCAGCCCCGGTCATGGCCACTTGGATTGGCCGGCCTGACTCCGCACGTTTTTTAAGAGCCGTATCTATAATAATCACAACGACAGTCCATGTTTCGGATCATAATCAGGCCATGACTGATCTTTATCAGACATGACACGAGAATCTACCGTCGGCCAATCGATCTTAAAAGCCGGGTCGTCCCACCGAACACCTGTTGCATGTTCGGGGGAAAAGAATTCTGTGATGTGATAACTCAACTCTGAGCCGGCTTCCAATGTTTGAAAACCATGGGCCACACCATGGGGGATGTATACCATGCAGGCGTTGTCGGGGCTGAGTTTTGTCGCGACCCAATGCAGATAGGTTTCAGAGTCGGCCCGTAAGTCCAACATCACATCATATACGGCCCCTCGTATGCAACGGATTAACTTGTTTTCGGCAAATGGCGGTAGTTGTAAATGCAGGCCTCTGAGCGTGTGGGCATGCTCATTGTAGGAAACGCTGCTTTGAACGAAATTGCAGTCTAGACCCTGATCGGAAAACTCCTCGTAACAAAAGGTACGAGCAAAATATCCTCGCTCATCCTGGTGCCGCTGCTGGCGGATGACGTGAGCACCTTCGATTTTGGTGGCTTCAAAGTCCATGACGTTCGAATCGATCGATTTGTCCCAAAGTAACGCCCTTGAGATCGTCCTCCTCTCCATAGGCTCGATACCAGTTTGATACCCATTCCAAACAATCCGATAAATTTAAGCGAGGCTGGTATCCCAATGCCTTTTGGGCTTTTTCCACATTGAGCTTGAGATAGCTTGCCTCGTGGGGATGATTGGCCCCATCGATTTCCCAGTGGGCATCCTCACCCCAAGCTTTGGCCAGCTGCTCAACAATCCAGGACACTGGTCTAGCATCTGACTCCAACGGCCCGAAGTTCCAACCGGACGCAAATTCAGACCCATGCTTCCAGATGTTTTCCGCCAGCAATAGATAGCCCGATAGAGGCTCCAACACATGTTGCCACGGTCGAATGGCGTGAGGATTACGAATCAATACTCGCTCATTGTTTAGAAAGCCCCGCATGATGTCGGGTATGAGGCGGTCTTTCGCCCAATCACCGCCGCCAATCACGTTGCCCGCGCGAACGCTGGCTATGCCGGTGCCGTGGCTATGATATTTGTCTTCGGATAAAAACGACTGGCGAAAAGCGGCCGTCACTAATTCTGCGCATCCTTTACTATTTGAATAGGGATCAAAGCCCCCCATGGCATCAGACTCTTTGAATGCGACTCTAGACTCAGTGTTCTCGTAGCATTTGTCGCTGGTCACGTTGATCACAACTCGGACGTCTTCACTTTCCCGAGCCACTTGCAAAAGATGCACCGTACCCATCACATTGGTGGCATAGGTATCCACCGGTGACTCATAGGACTCTCGCACCAAAGACTGAGCCGCCATATGAATAATGAGATCAAAACCGCCCTCGGTCACCACACGCCGCAAGTGACCTAAATCACGCACGTCGCCGTAAATTGACTGCATATCGTCGGATAAATTGAGTAACTCAAACAACGACGGGTCGCTGGGAGCTTCAAGGGCGTAGCCTGTCACCTGAGCGCCCAGTCGGGTGAGCCAGCAACTTAACCAGCTACCTTTGAATCCCGTATGCCCGGTGAGCAAGACCTTTTTGCCCTGCCAAAATTCTGAATCAGGATTTACCATACCTTCCAAGGCGCGTTGCCAGAATTCCAAAGATCGTCCAAAACGTTCTTGTCCCGCAGTGTATCCATTGGGTGCCAAAAACCCTGATGCCGATAGGCATTTAACTGTGCATTTCGCGCGAGGTTTTCCATGGGGTCTTGCTCCCACACGGTGGCGTCACCATCGATGTAATCGATCACTTCCGGTTCCAACACAAAAAACCCGCCGTTTGCCCAGGCACTATCCCCGGGTGGTTTTTCCCGAAAATGCTGAATCTTGGTATCGCTGGCATGCAAATGGAATGCCCCAAATCGGCCCGGTGGTTGTACTGCGAGCAAAGTCGCCAACGATTTTTGCGCTTTGTGAAAATTGATCACTTCGCGAATATTGGCATCGGTGACTCCGTCGCCATAGGTCAAGCAAAAGGTCTCACCGTTTAGGTGGTCTTTTACGCGTTTGAGTCGGCCACCAGTCATGGTTTCATCGCCAGTATCCACCAGCGTCACCCGCCAATCCTCGGCACCGTTATCGTGAACCTCGATGATGTTTTTCTTAGGCTCAAAGGTCACATTGGACACATTCATTACATAGTTGGCGAAATACTCTTTAATAACGTCGGCTTTATAACCGCAACAAATCACAAACTCACGTATGCCATGGGCGTAGTAGATTCGCATGATGTGCCAAAGAATGGGGCGGCCACCGATCTCCACCATGGGCTTTGGGCGAACCGAGGTTTCCTCTGACAATCGAGTCCCCAATCCACCAGCTAAAATGACTGTTTTCATGATTCCTTTTTTCCTGATGCGTGCCCAATTCCACATAAGCCGCAACCAAGCGGTTATAGCTTGGCTTAGGTTTGTGCCTGTTG
>JBCCFQ010000407.1:0-4315 GCA_039029655.1 Pseudomonadota bacterium
AGATCTGACTCTGGCGAACCTGGATAGCGATTTAATCATTTGGCCGGAAGCTGCCATTCCGGCATTTTACAGTCGGGTGTTGGATTTCTTGTCAGTCATGTCCCAAGACATTAAAACCACTGAGGCTAGTTTGCTGCTAGGAATCCCTCGTCATGAGGATGGTCGTTTTTATAACTCCATGGTAGCGCTAGGAGGCGAAGAGCCAACCTTTTATGACAAACGTCATCTCGTTCCCTTTGGCGAATACTTTCCGGTGCCGAAGTTTGTCCGCGAGTGGATGCGGTTGAGAAACCTTCCCTATTCGGATTATCAATCTGGAGAGTCAGCACAGCCACCTCTTCAAATCGCGGGGCAAAATATCGCTGTGACCATCTGCTATGAAGATGTTTTTGGTGAGGAGCAGCTGGAGCATGCAGAGGACGTAACCTTGTTGGTTAATGTGAGTAATGATGCATGGTTTGGTGATTCCATCGCACCTCATCAACACTTGCAGATAGCTCGGATGCGGGCCATGGAGGTACGCCGATTCTTGCTAAGAACAACTAACACCGGCATATCGGCCATCATTTCTCCGGGGGGTGTTGTTGCCGATACCATTCCTCAGTTCAAGACGGCGGTGCTTAATGGTCGGGTGCAGGGGCGACAAGGCGTGACACCCTATGCGTCTTGGGGCAATTGGTTCATCGTCGTGCTTTCTCTGGTGGTCCTTTTGACGCTGGGCGTCCTGCACAGGCTAAAGCCATCCTAGGTAAATCGCGGTATCCCTTGGGTTGTTCCTAAGAGCTCAGGTTTACTGTTATCCTCGCGTTTAAGATTGGTTTGGACCGGAAGGAATGGACGAGATTTATAAACCCGAAGTGATAGAACCCCGCGTGCAAGAGGTGTGGGATTCTACTCAAGCCTTTGCTGTTTCTGAGGATCCCGCTCGGGAGAAATTCTATTGTCTGTGCATGTTTCCCTACCCCAGCGGTGCTTGTCATATGGGGCACGTCCGAAACTATACCATTGGTGACGTCATTTCCCGATTTCAACGAGCCCAGGGTAAGAATGTATTGCAGCCCATGGGCTGGGATGCATTTGGTCTACCGGCAGAGAATGCCGCCATCAAAAACAAAGTGCCACCGGCCAAATGGACCTACAAAAACATCGACGTAATGCGGAGTCAGTTACAGCGATTGGGCTTTGCCTACGATTGGCAACGGGAAATTGCCACCTGTCGACCGGAGTATTATCGATGGGAGCAATGGCTTTTTACCAAACTGTATGAAAAAGGTTTGGTGTACAAGAAAAACGCAGTGGTGAACTGGGATCCCGTTGATCAGACGGTCTTAGCCAATGAGCAGGTTGATTCGGACGGCAGGGGATGGCGCTCTGGCGCTTTGGTGGAACGTCGCGAGATTCCACAATGGTTTATGCGAATCACAGCATATGCAGAGGAGCTGCTGGCGAGTTTAAGCGAGATGGACGGATGGCCGGAGGCAGTTCGGACTATGCAAACCAACTGGATCGGTCGATCGGAAGGACTGGAACTCGACTTCCCAATCGAAAACGGTAACGAGTCTCTCCGCGTGTTCACCACACGGCCAGATACCTTAATGGGAGCCACTTACATGGCGGTGGCCGCAGAGCATCCCTTGGCAGTGTCGGCCGCTGAGAATGATCCGCAGTTGGCGGCGTTTTTAAGCGAATGTAAAAACGTTAAAGCATCGGAAGCCGAACTGGAAACCATGGAGAAAAAGGGTATGCATTTGGGCGTAAACGCCCTGCATCCTATTTCAGGTGAGCCTGTCCCAATCTTGGCCGCAAATTTCGTACTCATGGGCTACGGTACGGGTGCCATCATGGCCGTACCGGGCCATGATCAAAGAGACTGGGAGTTTGCAAATAAGTATCAGCTGCCCATCGTGCAGGTCATAACCGACGCCGACGGCGGCACCGTAGACCTGTCTCAGGGCGCCTTTGTGTCTCGCGGCAAGCTAGTCAATTCCGGCGATTACGATGGCCTGGATTTTGATCAAGCCTTTGATGCTATTTCTCAATTCTTCGAACAAAAAGGCACGGGACAACGAAAGGTCAACTACCGTTTGCGGGACTGGGGTGTTTCCAGACAACGCTATTGGGGGGCTCCAATCCCCATGATTTATTGCGAGAAGTGTGGCGATGTGCCGGTGCCGGAAGGCGACTTACCCGTCAGACTTCCGGAGGAAGTTGAGTTTCAAGGCGTCACCTCGCCACTAAAGACCATGCCGGAGTTTTACAATTGCAAGTGTCCCATCTGCGGTGGGGACGCTCGTCGAGAAACAGATACCTTCGATACCTTTGTGGAATCTTCTTGGTATTTTGCTCGCTTTGCCTGTCGAGACTCTGACGAGGCGATGTTGGATGAGCGAGCGAGCTATTGGATGCCAGTTGATCAATACATCGGTGGCATCGAGCACGCCATTTTGCACCTTCTATACGCGCGATTTTATCAACGCCTGTTGCGTGACGAGGGTTTGTTGGATCTGGATGAGCCTTTCGCAAACTTGCTAACCCAGGGCATGGTGCTTCGTGATGGTTCGAAAATGTCGAAGTCCAAGGGCAACACCGTTGATCCTCAGACTTTGATAGATCGTTTTGGTGCCGATACGGTTCGATTTTTTGTAATGTCTGACGCCCCACCAGATCAATCTTTCGAGTGGTCTGACGAGGGAGTGGAAGGCGCTTCTCGTTTTCTGAAAAAACTCTGGCGCCTGGTGGCTGACCATGTCAATAACTCTAGCTTGAGCGATGATTTTGGCTCTCTAAATACCGAGCAAAAAGAGTTACGACGTCAAATTCACTTGACCATTGAAAAAGTCACAGATGACATTGGTCGACGTCATACATTCAATACAGCCATTGCATCCGTGCGTGAGTTAATCAACAGTGTTGGTCGATTTGAGGTACGATCAGCCGGTGACTATGCTGTTGTGCGGGAGGCGTTTTCTGTGGTGGTACAGTTGATGGCACCCATTACGCCCCACATTTGCCATCAGTTATGGCAAGAGTTGGGATTTGGCGATTCCATAATTGATGCGCCGTGGCCCGTGGCTGATCCTTCGGCCATGGCTCAATCGGAGGTTGAGTTGGTCATTCAGGTCAATGGCAAGCTCCGAGCGAAAATCCGCGTTTCTGCCGACGCAGATAAAACAGCCGTCGAGGACATTGCCCTCAAAGAGGAGAATGTGGTTCGGCACATAGAGGGTAAGTCAGTGCGAAAGGTGATCGTTGTGCCCGGGAAACTGGTTAACGTGGTGGCCAACTAAGTGCGTCCGGTCCTCTGTTTTTTGCTGTTCGTTGTTGCGGGCTGTGGATTTCAGATCCAGGGTAGTGAGAGCCTGCCGCAAAAAATGGAGCGGACCCACGTGATATGGCCGCCGGGAACAGATCGAGAGATGAGACGCGAGTTGGCTTCCACCCTTACAGCTATGGGCGTGAACATCGTGAATGCACCGTCAGAGGCAACCGCGATATTGGCTGTGAGACGCAATGACCGTGGCCAGAGAGTCTTGTCCGTTTCTGCAACTAATGTCCCCGAGGAGTTTGAGGTGTATCACGTGGTAGTCTTTGACCTTGTTTCTGGGCAAGAGATACTGCTGCGTAATGAAATCATCACACTGACACGTGACTATGTTTTTGATGAAACTCGCGTTCTTGCCAAAGAGCGAGAACAAGAGATTATTAGTCAAGCTTTGGCGCGAGACATGATCCGACAAATCCGAAGAAGGTTGACGTTGGTCAACTAACAAAGCCATGAACGTCATTACATTCGGCGATCTCACAAGTGAAGGTGAGCAAGCTTTGCATTCGATTTTGACGCGCTATGGTTTGTTGCTTTCTTTTGTTGGTCTAGATCAAGACTCCATTTTTTGTACATCCTGTTGTAAACGCTAGACGTATGTTTTCCAGTTCCAGCCCGTATATCACATCACCATGCTGTCTTAAGTAAGCATACAATGATTGCCTGTCATGTTTGATGCACCTTGTAGCTCGTAGAGTTAGTTCTCAAGCTGAAGCCCCCTAGATACTCTGACCCCTGACCTCCGTTTGTGCTTCAACCCTACCTGTAGAATGACAGTGAGATTTGCTGCAGTATAATCTCGATGCTTCTAGTCTAGTTGATCCACCGGACACGACGATCTGCAGCAAATCTCACTGTCTGTCTTCATTTCTGCAGATCATATCTTTAAATTTCCTGCAGATTCTACCTACATCTTTTTTACAGCAATTCATGAATTTATGTTGATTTTATAAACTACACGCATATATACACGCAGTAT
Source organism: Pseudomonadota bacterium (assembly GCA_039029655.1). Lineage (GTDB taxonomy): Bacteria > Pseudomonadota > Gammaproteobacteria > Steroidobacterales > JBCCFQ01 > JBCCFQ01. Next base: position 4,302 of record JBCCFQ010000407.1, read on the forward strand.
GGAATGGCTGACCG
>JBCCFQ010000408.1:0-4311 GCA_039029655.1 Pseudomonadota bacterium
CACAGTACTGACAGTTGGCAACTCGAAGATGATGCGTCACAAAGTCGACAACACATTTGCTTGCAGAAGAGCACTGTACGGTCAATCAGTCGAGTTACAAGAAGCCTTCTCTCGTCGCAGGCTTTGAAAATTAAAATGATCACCGGTATTAAAGGATTTCTTCTGATTTGAGTCAGGCCGGCAGACAGGTCTTGTCATGATTGTCCACACAGCATTTCACCTAATACGAGTGGGTGGATCATACGTTCAGACAATAAATAGCATTGACTCACCTTTGCTTTAGAGGGACAGCCTTCCGCAGAGCAGTACTGGTTGCCTGCAGGGATTCAGGACAATTCACACATCATACAATGAAACAAGCATAAACATGATTGCTTTTGAAACACCACTGAACTCACTGACGCAGCCTACACATTCCATCACACCACGGGATCGTGGCCTCCGTGACGAAACGCTCAATGTACTGAATTCCAACTTAGGACATTTACGACGACGGCCTCATTTCATTGATTTTTTTTTGCAATAGCACCTTCCATGACTGATAAACCGGTGTCGACGTCGGCTGCATGTTCGGTGCCATCATGTTGTATGTAGGTGATTTTCGGCATTTTTGCCCTCTTGCACTGTAAAACGGTAAAAACGGTGGTCGATTTGAACATAGTGGCCGTGCCTAGCTCAAGTGCTTTCTTACACGGAAGTGGCCGGGGCCAGGCCCTGGTATTATGTCTTCAAAGGACTGATCCAAACTTAATCTTATGAGCAAACTGAAGTTAATACGCCAATTTCAACATTGGGCAGGTACAAAGCAGGATCTTGTCCTTGCAACGGTGGTAGAGACGCGGGGTCACACCTACAGCAAGCCCGGTGGCCAGATGGTGATATGTGGCCACAATTATCAAGGTATGGTCAGCGGGGGGTGTCTTGAAGGCGACATCGCAGAGCATGCTCAGAGGGTCTTGGCCACGGGCGAGGCCTCTTTGTTGTGCTACGACCTAAGATCCAATGCTGAAAACGAGTTGATCGGCCTAGGCGTAGGGTGCGAAGGTGAAATTGATCTGTTGCTGCAAAAGCTCTCTCCCAACAATCAGTACCAACCTCTTTCTGCATTGGTGGAGTGCTATCAGTCCAAGAGCCGACTGGACTATCAGCTGGTGATAGATTCCAACCGCTCCGATGTTGCCATCGGAGAGAGTCTGTTGTTGGACGAGAACAGCGCTGTGGTGTGGGGAAACCCTAAGCTTCTAGATCTTCAGGGCCTGAAATTATTCAGCAGTTCCTTTGCCCCATTACCGCGCATTTTGGTTCTGGGGGCTGGTATCGATGCTCGCCCACTGATTGAGCTGGCGGCGGCCACGGGTTGGTTGGTGTCCGTCAGCGACAATCGACCGGCCATGTTGGATGCCTTAGCGTCATTCGACACAGAACACAATGTGCGCTGTTTACCCGAACAGCTAGCCGATAAAGTTGATCTGGGGTGTTTCGACGCCGTGGTTGTCATGAGTCACCACTTGGAGAAAGACAAGCAGTACCTAAAAACCGTGTGTGAATCTTCTGTTCCTTACATTGGTGTGTTAGGTCCTGTGAGTCGAACCAGGCGCTTGTTGAAAGAAGCGGGGCTGGACTTCGAGGACATAAAGCAGCGACTCAAAAGTCCCATCGGTTTGGATATTGGTGCTAACTCTCCCGAAACCATTGCTCTGTCTATAATGAGCGAGGTTCAGGCTCATCACTGTGGTCGTGATGGTGCTTCACTCACTCGTGGTTGAATCGTTGTGTGGCATTGTGCTCGCGGCGGGTATGTCTCGCCGGTTTGGTGAGCCTAAGCAACTGCTAGTTCACAATAATCAGACTCTTGTATCTCGCGCTGTTGATGTTGTTACAGAGGTCACTCAAGCAATGCCGCTGGTGGTAGTGCAAAGCGATCAAAGCTTCGAGTCATTTGGTGTGACGACAATGGATGCCGTGCCTATTGTTAACCCCAACTATGCCCAGGGTATTGGTTCGTCAATTGCTGCAGCGGCTACCCAGATACCCACGAGTGTGGCTGGTGCTCTTATTCTGGCCGTCGATCAACCCTTGATTACAGCCGAGGATTTGAAAACCCTAAAGCACGTTTGGCTCAAAGATACCGATTGCCCGGTGGCTTGCCGTTATCGTGATACGGTGGGTATTCCTGCTATTTTTCCCAAACGTTTATTTTCTGAACTGCAAGGACTACAAGGTGATCGGGGTGCTAAGAAAATTTTACAATCCGAGAAACGGCTAGCGACCTTGACGCTGCCGACTGCGGCTTTTGACATTGACACTAAGGACGACTGGAAGAGTTTTACTAGGAACAAGCTAGGGTAGTGGTTGATTCGCCTCGGACTCTTCGTCAATAACACGCGCCCGATTGAGAAATGGGCGTGCGATGAGAATTGCGCCGACTGCACATGCCCCACCCGCCAACAGAGTGGCGTATTTAAGAGAAAGTGATTCCGAAAGCAGTCCCAGGCCGAGTCCCCCCACTGCAACAGCGCCGAACGCTAAGGATGCCCACAAGCTCATGACGCGACCTCGATAGTCATCGTCAACTCTCGCCTGGATGATGATTTGTGCGCCAACACCCACAATGGTGGCCGATAGACCCATGACGGACATTAGGCCAAGCCCCGCATAGAAGTTGTTATTGCTGGCAAATACCAAAAGCGAAATGCCAACGGTAATGCCTCCGCCCACAACCCACCCGAATAGTTCCGCCGGGGGTTTCCCCCGAGCCAAAATCAGCGCACCCACAATGGCGCCGGCCCCCGCAGCACTGGTTAAGGCGGCCAGTCCGCCGCTACCACGGGCATAAAACACGTCAGCGAAGGCGGGCATCAGTTCCATTGCGCCACGTCCAAAAAAACCAACAATAATAATGATGAAGTAGGACCACAAAATGGACGGGCGTCCCGTTGCGTATGAGAAACCGTCTGCAAAGTCTCTTAATGGTCGTTTTGCTTGGGTCTTTCGCGCACGCTTATCACCAACCTTTATTCGCCACAGTGCAAGCGCGAAAATCACAAAGCTCAGTGTGTTAATGGCAAATGCACCCGCAACACCAAGAGTGGCGATAATTACCCCTGCGATAGCCGGACCAATGAATCGCGACACATTAAACATTAGGGACATTAACGCCAAGGCGTTACTGAGTTTGGATTTGTCAACCAGGTTTGGAACCAGAGTTAATCGTGCAGGGGTGTTTAACGCATTCAAAACCCCTTGGATGAAGACAAACACCAACAACAGCGCAATGTCCACTAAACCGAGCAGAGTAACGACAGTGAGGCATGCCACGTTAAGCATCATCAAGCCGTTGGCTAAAGCCATCATGTTTTTTCGATTGACCCGGTCTGCCACTACGCCAAAGACCGGCGCCAAAATTGCCACGGGAAAAAAGTCAAAAAAAGCGACCAGACCAACCCAAGTTTCACTTTCTGTTAGTTCCCAGGCCATCCAGCCTTGTGCGATACGTTGTATCCAGGTGCCGTGGAGCGAGCAGCCCGCACCAAAAAAGTACAGGGCGAAGTTACGGTCCCGTAACGCGGATGATTGGGTTGACACTGTGTTCCCTAACCTCGGTGTGAGGACGGGAGACTACCTTAATTGAACTGAGAGGAACACAGGCTTAAGGCTGGGCGGCAAGTCCGTCCAGTAAAAGGCTAGCAAACGAGTCTGCAATTTCTTTGGGCGAGCCTTCTCCGCCGGTTTGATACCATTTTGGCAACCAGTCCAAGGACCCGGCCAACGCAAAACGCGCTACCGAAGGATTGACTTGGCGAGTCAGTCCTTGGTCGATGCTTTGTCTTATCCATTTCTCGTACTGGCGTTCAAGTTCGCGACCGCGATTCGCCAATACCTTTCTGAAATCCTCGGAGACGATGTCTAGTCCCAAAAAAACGGCCAGCGGGCCCACATCGCCGGTATGGGCGTGAACAAAACAACGTAACGCCAACTCGTATCGTTCCAGGGGATTGGAAGTCTCTTTTTCGATGGCACTCATATAGGCGCCAGTGAGTTTCAACGTCCTATCGAAGCAGCTGGTCAGTAGGTCTTCTTTATTGTCGAAGTAATAGTACAAGGCACCCTTGGTGAGATTGAGGCTCTCTACGACATCGTCCAACGATGTACCGGCAACGCCCTGGCGATTAAACAATCCCGTGGCGGCCTGCAATAACTCCGTGGTTTTTAGACTGCCTACTTCGTTTGCGTCCAAGGCCTTTAGCTTGCGGTCTAATTGGGGGACCAGATTCTTGGCTTGGCTCTGGGTTTCAGCGCCTTTGCTGGTCC
>JBCCFQ010000409.1:0-4309 GCA_039029655.1 Pseudomonadota bacterium
CGCTTAGCGCTTCATCGGCCTCTGTCCCGGTGACCGAGATCAAGCCATCCACATTGTAGGTGGTCTCAACCCCGCTTTCGTCGGTGATGGTAACCGTGCCATCGTTATTCTGCGCTACGGAGACAGTCGCGTCGTCGAACTGCAGTGTTTCAACATCCGACACGACATCGACCGTGTCGGAAGCCGCGTGTGAGTAACGGTATCAGTGGCGATACCACAAGCATCCGAAAACGCAGCACCCGCCATGGTCGCGTCCGCTTCATTCCCCGCATGGACAATGGCCAAAGGCGTTTTTGTATCTACCGACTGACCAATAGGCGCAATCTCAGAAAAGCCCACGGCAAGGTCTAGCTCATCTTCGATGTGTTTTCTGCCACCTCCAAGTTCCACAATGGCCAAACCAATGGCCTTGGTATCCACTTCCCTCAAAACCCCTGACTGTTTTGGATAAACCGCTTTGGAAACGGCCGAGGTTTGCAAGTGGTTGCTATACCCTTCCATGAAATCGGCTGGACCCCCTAAGGCACAAACCATTCGATCAAAGACTTCCGCGGCATGACCAGTGCAAATTACCTTATCGGCCCTACTTTCACCCACCTCTTGGCTGGATACTAAACCCGCTAGGTACAACAACTCACCTGCCAGAGATAACACCACCTCATTGAGGCGCGGTTCCCGCTTTTTGTTGGCTAAAAACTCTACTGCTTCCTTCACCTCCAGTGCATTGCCTGCGGTATTGCCCAACACCTGGTTCATATCCGTCACCAATGCGTGACAGGTCAATCCCAGACGACGAGCTGTCTCTATGATGCACTCACCGAGGGCTTGGGCATCTTCGAGTTCCCGCATAAACGCACCAGTTCCCACCTTGATATCCATCACCAAGCCAGATAGCCCGGCGGCATACTTTTTGGAGAGAATTGAGGCGGTGATTAATGGCACCGACTCCACCGTGCCAGACACATCTCGCACGGCGTACAGTCGTCCATCAGCCGGGGCAAGATCGACACTTTGCCCGACAATAGCGCAACCTACATCCCGCACCGTGTCTTGAAACACCGTCATGTCAGGCACGGTGTTGTAGCCGGGGATCGACGCCAATTTGTCCAGGGTGCCACCACTATGACCCAAGCCCCGACCAGAAATCATTGGCACATAACCGCCACAGGCCGCAATAATCGGTGCCAACATCAGACTCACTTTGTCACCCACGCCACCGGTGGAGTGCTTGTCCAGCACGGGACCGTTCAGGTTGCTGCCCCACTCCAGCACCCGTCCTGACTCGGCCATGGACTTAGTCAATTGGAAAGTTTCCTCGTCCGTCATGGAACGAACACAGATGGCCATAGCCAAAGCAGCAATCTGCTCAACGCCAAGGCTGTTGTCACTTAATCCCTGCACAAATTGCTGGATGTCCTGGGGAGTAAGGACGCCACCATCACGTTTTTTTCGAATGACTTCTACAAACACTGAGGGAGACCACCCATGCAGGGGTTTCGTTAACAAGATTGAATGTTAACACGTTGTCTCAAAGACTTACCCTAACTAGTTGAAAATTTTCGGCAAAAAAGGTTAGAGTTATTGAGACGCCCACTGCATAACTACTGCAAAGCCTCCCCACAAAGCCAGCCTCTTAAAAGCCCCTAAGGGGTGTAAGGAAAAGTATTCTTAAAAAGCAGTCGGCAACGGGAACCGGAGCTTGCTTGGTTTTCACATCATACGATCCCGCAATAAAGAGATGGGTGGACCACCGTGCTTTAGCACTTGGTCATGAAATGCCTTCCATGCCGCTTGCCCCCCTCTTTGCTTGGTCCATTCTGCTCGTAACTGTAATAGCAACAACTTACCCAATGTGTAGTTGATATAGGCGGGGTCATAGGTACCTCGCACAGCCTGCTGCCTTGCGCTTTTTGCATCTTGGAAAGCCAAGTTTCTAAACATCGCCTCTGCTTCTGAAACGCTCATGCCTTTGGTATGCAATCCAATCGCCACTAAGTATCGGACATTTCGCAACAACGCATTCAGCAACTGACCAATGTGCAATTCCGGATTGCCATCACCAAACCCAGCCTCCCACATCATCTGTTCCGCATAGTGGGCCCACCCCTCAGTGTAGGCATAACTGACGAATAGTCTGGCAACTTGACTGTCTTGCTGGTTGGCGTGTTGGAACTGAAGAAAGTGACCTGGCCAGACTTCATGAATAGAAGTAAACATCAGGTCACCATAACTGGGGACATAATCTTTTTGTTCAAGGTCGGTCCAGTTTGGATCGGGGGGAGCCAGGTAATACACAGCACTCAGATCAGCCTCAAAGGGGCCGGATACATCAATGTAGGCGGCATTGGATCTATTGTAGGCTGGCGCCTCCTCCACTCGAATATGTCCCGCACCCAAAACTGACACCAAATCACGGTCTAGTACAAATTGTTGCAGCTCTTCCAATTGACGACGAGCACCGGCCAGCATTCCACCCTGGGGTTTTTTACTGTTTGCTTTGACAACACAGTCAGCCACACTACTCTCCGGCGCATACTCGGCACAAGCACGGGTTAGCGCACTGAGATTTCTTGAAAGGTCTTCCTCACCCCACCGTTGCAGTTCCCCTATCTCAACAGTGACGCCCTCCGTCATCTCTAGCATTGACAGGAACCCATTTTCACCTAAGGCAAAGCCGTCGGTTTGTTCTACCCTCTGTCTTTCAAACCACGCCACCAAACTCTTTGTGGCGGTTGCGGCTTGGCGGCTTAACTCGGTGGCTTGCCTTGTCAGCGCTGGGTCCGAAACTTCGGAAAACGCATCTAAGCCATCACCTTCAATGAACTGCGCCAAACCTGAAAAAGAAGACACAGCATAGTCAATGTAGGTGACCGGCAGGGCTGCAGTGGACAAGTTATCTTGAACTTGCTCCAGCGCGCGGGATAAGTTGGACAGATACTTTAGGTAGGCAGTAAGCCTGTCCTCAATGGGTGCATATTGTCTGGACAGATAGACCGACGGATCAAGGGAATCTAACATCCAGTCGAAGTAAAACGCAGGGTTCTTAAAAGGCCAGCGAGCTTCTTCCAACCAAAAAAGGTCTCTGTCGATCCTAGATAGAAGATACGACTGCTCAAACACTTGATCAGGTTGAGTCAGCTGGAAGCCGGCAGCCTGTCGGCGTTGCTCATGTAGGCGTTCAATCTCAGATTGAATCCCCTTGGCACTCCAATCTGGCAACTGGCCATCGTATTCGTGACGACCCGCTACCACAGCAAAGCCCGGATGGGCCTTCAGATAAGACTCCACAAAGTCAGAGGAAAAATTAGTCCATTCGGGGTTAAGTTGTACGTTGGTGGTCACAGCAACCTTATCACTGCAGCCCATGATGGTGATCAACAAGAGCCATAAAACTACGGCTCGCATACTAATCGGATTCGGAACGCAATCTCGACAAGTCCACTTCTCCATACTTGAACTGTTTGACTCCAAACAAACGAGCACCATGGGCCCCACGCCATCCCTCACCCATTGACAAATCCGACTGATCCGGTGGACTTACGGAGACGGCAACTTCATATTTGTCACCCACACCATCCGGGAGAATAATGTTTCGGGCGTAGTGCATACTACGAGACATACTCAGGTGGGGCAGCAGGTCGACAAACGAAATTTTGCCCGAGGTCTTATTCTTGATTTCCACCTTGATTCTTAAGAACGGCACAAACCCGCCACGGGGAGAATTACCCGGAACGCTTTGCTCATGATCCTGTGACCAGTTGGCTTCCGCCACCAGAGCAAAATCAGCCTTTTCAACTGCGAGCTGGTGTTCATCGGGGGTCATTTCCATCCGATCGGTGACTCGAAGTTTGAATGAAATGCCAGGCTGAATCAGCTCTTCACCCACCAAGACATCAGAGTGGGCGACTGATATTGAAAGACAAGCAAGTAACGTGGACAAAACCCGTGTTTTCATGCATTCCCATCCTTGCAAAGACAACTGGGCCCAGGAATCAACCTGGATTCATTTTTTTACGTCAATTCGTTGCGCACTGCAACCGCAGGCACCAATGGATCGATACGACGACGCCACAGTGCAGGAATCCAGGCAGTCAGAACAAGTTCCGGATACCCTGTCGGTAACTGTGGGCTGTCATCAAACCACTCTAGGGTTTGATAGGTTCTTCGAACATTCACGTGATGATGGGAATGTCTCAACGTCGGGCTCTGGCTGGAGTTTGCCTTCGGTGAAATTGCGCACCCCGTCGTTAAATTCATAATTCTCCTGAGCCATTCTTTTCCTCGGCCTCTATCTTTCGCTGCGTCTCCA
>JBCCFQ010000410.1:0-4305 GCA_039029655.1 Pseudomonadota bacterium
CGCGGTATTTGCCCGAAGATCCACGCATGGCGGACTTCATGAATCGACTGGATGAGATCAATGGGTTGGCGGAGCAAAGCCCCGGTTTTGTTTGGCGACTACAAAGCGACAGTGGCAATGCAACCGACATTCAGATTGATGAAAACCCGCATCTGCTGGTTAATATGTCTGTGTGGGCGAACGTCGAGTCATTGTTTGAGTACGTCTACAAAACTATGCACCGGAACGTGATGATTAGACGTCGAGAGTGGTTCGAAAAGCCGGTTGCTTTGTATCAAGCCCTATGGTGGATACCTAAAGATCACCGACCGACCCCTGAAGAAGGCTTAGCGAAAATACAATACCTCCAAGACAACGGACCAAGTCCGGGAGCGTTTACCTTCAAATCTACATTTCCCCCACCAGGAAGCGACCATGATAGTGGCGATCTATCCCCTGAACCCTATTGCTCCGGTTGGGATTAGTATCGCTTGATGTTTTGAAAGTCTCGATTGGGTCTAAACTGATCAAGCTGTTCAACGGGCCCCTGTAACAGTTCTTGAGCCACCAACTTTCCAACAATCGGCGCCAAGGTTACGCCGCTGTGCATGATGGCTAGGTAAACGTTGGGTCGTTGTAGTGATGGACCGAGTACTGGGTGACCATCCAGGGGTAACGGCCGCCAACCAATACGAACTTCCTCCACTTCTGCTTCGGTAATGGCAGGAATGTATGTTTCAGCTATGGCGAAGATGCGTTGAGCATGCTGGTTGGAAAGAATTTCCGATGGGAATCGCTTTGGCCTAAGACGCAAACGCGCCTCGTGGGTTTCCGTATCGGGTGGACCCGATTGCTCACCCAAGACAAATCTTCCGTCCTGTCTTTGGTATACATGTACACCCGGTGCCACGATGATATGGTTTAAGACTAGAGGCGCGGGTTTGGTGATGACAATGATGCCCGGTCGTGTTCGTTGGGGTATGTTTGCGTCCGCGAATTGACTTGGGGCGTCCGGCGCTGCGCCGGTGGCCAATACCACGCGATCCACAGCCAAATCGCCACAGGATGTGCTGGCTTTAACACGCTCCTCATTGAATTTAAGCGCCCGAAGTTCGCATGGCATTTTTGTGCTGGCGCCAAGAACTCTTGCCTGTTCCAGCAGAACCTCAGTCGCAAGTACAGAGTCCACATGTCCATCATGTGCCGAAAGTGCCACCTGCTGTGCGCCAGCAAAATTTACCTCTGGTTCCAATGTCCCGAATTCCTGGCCATTCAGCATTCGGGCGGGCTCACCCCACTTGGCTTGTTCTTCTATTAAGCCTCGGAGTTTGGTCTGTTCATCTTGATCATCAAACCATTCCAGGGAACCACCCCAACGAACGGGTATCGACAATTCCCGGGCCAGTGTCCGCCAATAAGCAACACTGTCTTGACTTAACTGATGATAGTAACGAGGTTGCTTGGTGTAGGTAGCATTAATCCAAGCAAAGGTGCCACGACTGGCGTGACTGGCAGGACCCGACTTATCGATGACTGTAACCGAAGCGCCGGCTTTAGCTAAGTGATAAGCAATGGAGGCCCCGACAATACCAGCCCCCACCACCAGAAACCGTTGGGTCCCATCGATGCGGCTCGGCAGGCACCCGGCCAGCCACGGCAAGGTCAGCAGTTTGAGTGCCGTACGGCGGGACAGTCGGTTTTCTTGGGCCAATAGCGATTACCTTCCAGGGACTGACCTTAGTCTACTCCGAAAATCCACCGAAAATTCAGCGTAACGCCTTGATCTAACGAAATTTTCGCAATTTCACTGGCTCTCTTTAGATACCTGGGTATAATACGCGGCTCGTTTATGCGCCACGGCCAAAAACGTCATCCTGACGAATGCCAGGATCCAGTCAAAAATTCGCCGCGAAGCGGCACATATCCGCGCCCGTAGCTCAGCTGGGTGAGCAGCGGTGAGCGAAGCGAGCGACGAGCACTGCTCGTCGAGCTGCGAACGCCGCGAAGCTGTGCTGAGCGGCCGGGGGCTCGGTTCGAAGAACCGAGACGAGCACCAACCAGCGCGAAGCGCTGGCGACATCGGAACCTGATTCCGATAAATGACAACACGATTTTTTGCGCCCGTAGCTCAGCTGGATAGAGCACCAGGCTACGAACTTGGGGGTCGGAGGTTCGAATCCTTCCGGGCGCGCCATCTAAATGGAAACCTCGCTTTGCGAGGTTTTTTTTGTTTTTGCGCCCTCGGACTGCCCCCGCTTCTACGGCCAATCAAATGGTCCCCGTATATGGACATAAAACTCGAAGCTCGTCCCCGCTCCCGCAGCAGACGTTGTGGTGCCATAGGCGATCCAAGACCCATCATCTGAGATTGAGCCGCGATGAGCAGTGAAAAACACATTGTCGCCAAATTCGGGCAATCTTGCGCGGCTTACCTGTTTCGTCGTTCCGCTTTGTCGATCATGAGCATAGAGTATTCGATCTGCCACGAAGACCACAAAGCGACCGTTACGTGAAGCAACTGGTGTTTCGATTTCCGTACCCTGTACGAGAGTCTCAAGCGCAACTGGTGCCACCGTTTGTGCATCGGCATCATAAACAAAAAAACTTGATCCCTGCTGGGGCGACTGCGTAGTGAAAAAAACCAAATCGCCATTGGAGGTTATTCTAGCTTCCAGAACATTTGAACTTGCAGGGACTCCGTTCGGTATGCTGATTACTCGAGTTTCGCCAAGCAAACGGTCTCTGAGGTAAGCTTGAGTAACCACACCGTCCACGCCTAAATTAGTGGACCTTGACTTGAAAACCACATATCGACCGTCGTTGGATATATCATCGACAAAACTTGCTTGATTCGCTATCTCGCCGCTGCTACTCCTGCTGATTAACTCCACAACACCAGTGGCCAGATTCTTGCTATACACTTGAAACCCGTCAGCTTGCAATCCAGTTTGAGGGTCTAAGTTCGTGGCCGTTGATGAAAATGCTGCAATTGCCTCGTTTTCAGACAACACCACACCCTCAGAAAATCCATTTCCTTCGGTGCCATCCTGTGCGACAGACGCCCGTCTGATGATATCCGTTGTTCGATCTAGGAAAAACACGTTAGTAATTCGCTGAGCGTCCCGGGACGAAAAAGTAATGAAGCGTCCAGAATCTGAAATTCGGGGAGGCTCTAGATCCTCAAAGTTGGTTAAGGGCACAGGAGTAAGGTTGTCGCGATCGAAATAGGTGGCGCGGCATGCTTGAAACGGTACGCAGTTATGCGCTGCAATAGCTGAGCCATCTGCGGAGATTTGAGGGTCAAACTGGCCGAAAACAACGTTAGTTAGCGGGCCATCGTCATCAGTGATTGTTAGTCGGGCGGGGTTACTTGGAAGCACGACGTTTTCAGGGTTTGAGAAAAAGACTTCAATACCTTCTGCGCTTTCCTCAATAGTGTCCCCAAAAACATCTATAGCCAAAACAAAGCGGGATTGATCAGGACCAATGGTTATCATTCCACTTTGCGAAGGAAAGTCTTCGTTTTCAGTGGCACCTGCCCCCACCACCAAATAGTCAAAGGAGATTGTTTTGCCACTGTTTGCTAACAAGGGCAACTCAATCTTTGTTATTCCATTGTTTCCCTCAAAACTTTGCGAAGGCGAACCAAACGACAGTGTGGGCGGATCATCATCATCAAGAATCGTTGCAGTACCCGTCGCCTCATTCAGAACGCCACCGACTGGGTTTGACAAACTTATCCGAAAGGTCTCGTCATCTTCGTCTATGCGGTCAGAAACAAGATCAACCACGATATTCGCGTCGGACTGGCCCGCGCCAATGGTCACCGTGCCAGATGAAGCTTGGAAATCCTGAACCGACACCGCGGAACCGTTCGCGGTAGTAAAATCTACAGAAACTGCGCGATCACTAACTGGACTTAGGGAGACGATGAAAATGGCAGCCCCGTCCTCTGGAACCATGACGGAGTCGATGGAAATCTGCGGTCCGGACCTGTCGATGGGAATTTGCGATTCGGAGCTTGATGATCCGCCGCCGCAACCAGCAACCAAACAAAGTGGAAAAAATAGAAGTATGAGGTTACGCATCGAGTATCCTTACTGCTCACCGATAATGGAGTTCGTCAACTCCATACCTCAGTGCTCCTTACATTATAGTTCTTAAGGTGAATGACAACTGCCTTACCTAACATAACGCGGCCGGTTGTTCCGACAGATCTTTGTTTTCTGATTCCAAGCGAGACTCTTAGATCGCCGCTCTTCGAGCGGCTCAATTTCTAGTGACTAGTGTCTGGTTTTTGGATGCTCCAGACAGACCTTCCCAAGC
>JBCCFQ010000411.1:0-4296 GCA_039029655.1 Pseudomonadota bacterium
CCCAAACACATCGCTACAAGAGTTAAAGGCAAAACTCGTTTAAGTCGTTTAAACAATGACATGTTTACTCCCCCGGCAAGCAACCTAAAATCGCAGGTTCTTTTGCTAGTCTCTGAGATCACGCCGGGCGACACAGTGATGCCCGCAGAAATCCCCCTCAAATCCGCTCGAGACATCTTACGAGCGATCATTCGCAAATCAAAAAAAATGCTCAAAGGGCAAAAAGACTGCGAATGCAAATTTATTTATCGCCTATTTAGACTTCGAATGCAATATTTTCTGGCAGGGCAGATATCCAAATCTTCATAACTGATTGATTATATTGAATATAGGGAGAATTGGGTAATACGCCCTACGCTCCCTATCCAAGTCTTCGGCGTAGCGCTTGTTTGATCCTGTGGAGCTGCTAGATCGCGATCTTGTAGAAGCCCTTGGCGGTTCCAGAGAATAGACGCACCACCTCATCATGGGAACAACCCTCTACTGCCTGCCAATAGTAATCGAACACTTCGGCGTAGCCGCGATACAGCTTGTCCACTGGGAAGTTAGAGCCAAACATACAGCGTTCAACACCGAAGCAATCAATAGCGTGGTGAATCAACGGGCGAACGCTGTCTGCGTTCCATTGATGATCAAACATGCCAAATCCTGATAGCTTACAAAAAACATTCGGTAAGGTAGCCAGACGAGCAATTTGATTGGCCCAATGTTTGAAACCACTTTGTGATTGATCCCATGGCGACCCAGCGTGACATAAAGCAATTTTCGTGTTGGGTGCCCGCTTGATAAGTTCGTACGCTTTAGGCATCTGGGGTGGGATCAGTTGTAGATCAAAAGACAGCTCAAGATTACCCAACACCCTCAGATTTCCTTGGAATATAGGGTTTTCTAGCAACTCACCGGACCTAGTAACCGCATCTTCCGCGCTATGGCGACCAACAATTTGGCGTACTCCTCTAACGTTGGGATACGCCCGATGCTGGCTCAATATTGCGTCTACATTCGCAGCGGCTAGATCACAAAATGCAACTATCGCATTGGGCAGCGCTTTCGACTGAGATGAATCCGCGGTGGTCTGAAGCCAAGCTGTTTCTTTTACACTATCATTCAAGGCCGCACCCACTTGGACGTGCACAGAACCCTTGACGGGTAACGCTCCAAAGTCCCGTTGCAGATCGTTAATCAAATAGTTTTCTTGAATGGGTGTGGGATCACCAAAAAACCGTTTAACGCCCTTTTCCATTAGCCAGGGGTAGTGAACCTGATCAAGATCCCAAAGGTGATGATGGGCATCGATGATCTCAGTTAAATCGGCAACGTAGGGCATGGCGCTTTGGTCGGGTCTGGGTTCTTGTTCATTGGCCTTGTCGCCAGGGTAACCCACCAGAATTTCACCTTGCAACAATTTTGCATTCGAAGTACATTTGAATGCTCTATTGATGGGAAATCTTGCGTGGCAGAGTCAATCACGAAAGCCGAGATCCAAGCGCGTCTGGTGAGGTATCCAGATCTTCGCCCATGCACCACTGCGTTTATCGACACCCGCACTCCGGGGAGCGAGAAGAAAGAGAACTTCACCATCATAGGTCCAGGTGTCGCAGAGAATCCTGATCAATTCGTACATATCGACATCCCCCATGGCTTTAATATCGGAGGCGCAAGACAACCGCCCGGCTGTGTGAATTCCCAGCACAGTCACGAAACGGCGGAAGTCTTTGTGGTCCAGAGGGGACGCTGGCGGTTTACAGTGGGAGAAAAAGGACAAGACGCATTTGTTGACCTTGAACCTGGCGACACGATCTCCATTCCAACCCACGTCTTTCGAGGATTTACCAATGTGGGAAATGAGCTTGGCTTCCTGTTTGCTGTACTAGGTGGAGATGATCCCGGTCGCGTCACGTGGGCACCTTACGTGTTCGAACAAGCCGCACACCACGGACTGGTGTTGCTAGAAAACGGACGGCTCATTGACACCCAAGCTGGGGAACAGGTACCAACTGACGTCGCGCCGATGACCGCAACGACTTCCGAGGATGTCGAAAAGCTTAGCCGATTGAGCACCGAAGAATTAGCAAAGTGCGTCGTGCGCACCAGTGAGATGAACACCAACGCAGAACAGTTAGAGGGTTGGTCGGGTATCACCGAAGCCCCCATCATCGGCGAAGCCAGCATTAAAGAGAATCGAGCGTCGGGGAAACTTAGTTGGCCCCACGGTTTTCATGTCCGCCGCTTGGTTTTTGAACCTGGCGCCGAAACCGACTTCTACCGTCGCGAAGAGGCTGAAGTCATTATGATGCATGAGGGTACACTGCATTATTGTTGGCCCGAGGGCGATCTTTTGCTGGAGACAGGTGACGTATTGACTTCGCCTATTGGGACGAATCGTCGCTACCGAAACATGAGCATGGACCAGACCGTCGTTTATGTTGTTCGTGGCACAAACACGCCACAAGGATTTTTGGCTCCAAATTAAACAATCAACTTGAGTGCGAACCAAGTCTGTCATTTAGACAGCTTGGTTAGTGAGGTGACAAAAATGATTAGGGTATTGAAGGAAGGCATCAACGCCACGGCAGCAGAAGAAATGGACGCCAGAGTCAAACAAACGGTGGAAACCATACTTCATGATATTCAGGACCGGGGAGACGACGCCGTTCGAGAGTTGTCGGAGAAATTCGATAAGTACGCACCTGAATCTTTTCGCTTAACGGATGACGAAATCAACGCCTGCGTATCTCGTGTGCCCCAACAAACTTTGGACGACATTAGATTCGCACAAACACAAGTCCGAAATTTTGCAGAAATTCAAAGAGCTTCACTCAAGGATGTTGAACAAGAAACGTTTCCTGGTGTCATCTTAGGACACAAAAACATCCCTGTTAGTAGCGTGGGTTGTTATGTACCAGGCGGACGTTACCCCATGGTGGCGTCTGCGCACATGAGCGTCGTAACCGCCAAGGTTGCCGGGGTAAAACGGATCATTGCTTGCGCTCCACCACACAATGGCAAACCCCACGATGCCATCGTCGCCGCTATGCACTTAGGTGGTGCGGATGAAATCTATTGTCTAGGCGGTGTTCAAGCGGTTGGCGCCATGGCGTTGGGTACCGCAACCATCAATCCCGTGGATGTTTTGGTCGGCCCAGGTAATGCCTATGTGGCAGAAGCAAAGCGCCAGCTGTATGGCCGGGTGGGCATTGACTTGTTTGCCGGACCAACAGAAACCTTGGTGATTGCCGATGACAGCTGTGACGGTGAGATGTGCGCCACAGACCTGCTGGGTCAAGCAGAACATGGCCCGAATTCGCCAGCCATTTTGTTGACGGATTCAGAGCAACTTGCCAAAGACACCGTGGCTGAAATCGAAAAACAACTAACGACTCTGCCAACGGCGGACGTTGCCGGACAGGCTTGGCGCGACTATGGCCAAATCATTCTTTGCGACAGCAAGGAGGAAATGCTGGCGGAAGCGGATCGTATTGCATCGGAGCATGTGCAGGTCATGACCCGGGACAACGATTACTTTCTGCAAAACATGACCAACTATGGCGCACTTTTCTTAGGTCCCGAAACCAATGTCTCCTACGGTGACAAGGTCATTGGCACCAACCACACTTTACCAACGAAGTTGGCCGCCCGTTACACGGGTGGACTTTGGGTTGGAAAGTTTATTAAGACCTGCACCTATCAAAGAGTTGAGCCACAGGCGTCAGCGATCATTGGTGAATATTGCTCGCGTCTTTGTGAACTTGAAGGATTTGCTGGGCACAAAGCGCAAGCCGATTTGCGCGTGGCACGCTACGGGGGGTCGTAGCTTAATCACGCAATAATTGGGTTAAAACACCCAAGCGATCGACCACATTCCACTCGCTGGATATTTTTCCAGCGACTATGCGCCAATGTGTGATGCCAAGCACAAACACAGGATTGTTAGTTGCTGCAATACCTATCAGCTCACCAGAATGGCGACCGCTAAGACTCCAGCGGGCAGCAATATGTTGCTCATGGTCAAAGGCAGAGTTGTGGCAAACATGGTCCACAGTAAACTTTGCATCACTCAGTCCGGTTCGCCAACAATCCCATTGGTCTAGGACACCATTGCGCCCGGATACCACGTTAGGCGCGAGTAGACTCACGCAATACGGTGCAAACAGTTTCTCTAACTCGGACCTATCACCAGACTTTAGGCAGTGATACAGCACGGCTTGGGCAAAGTCCTGTGCAGAATCACTTGCCATCGAATCCCTGTGGGACTCCAGGCTTTCCTTATCAACCCTCACCCTTTCACTGGCGATC
>JBCCFQ010000412.1:0-4290 GCA_039029655.1 Pseudomonadota bacterium
CAGACGCCAGAGTATGAGAGGCTTTGTGATACTTCTGAAACGCGGGTGAGTTTTTCAATAAGCCCTGATCACTGATCACCTCATGCACCAAAACATCGACCCCCGTTGCCATTTCTTCGAGTTTTTCACTCAATGATGTATCTCCAGAGATCACAATGGTGCGATCATGGGCAGTAACTTTGTAGGCGTAGGCTGGAGAAATGGCGCCGTGCGGTACAGAGAAAGCTTCAATCTTTAGTCCTTCCTTTTCCAAAACTACGCCGTCTGAAATCTCTGTAGCCACCGCACGTCGACTCTCCGGAAACTGAACCGGCTGAGTACCCGCTAATCGGATTCTCAAATCTGGGCCCATCATTTCTTCCATTTTTCCAACCATATGGTCGACTCCGGTTGGACCGAAGACTCTGAGTCGATGGGGCCTCCTCCACCACATGCGATAGGCAAGCTCAACTAGGTCCAATGTGTGATCACTATGCATGTGCGTGATAAACACGCAGCAAATATGGGTTGGATATAACGACGGTATGTCGTGTAGGTAGCGAGCGGTCACCGCATTTTGGATGGACCCGGCACCAATATCGAATAAATAGCTTTGCCCTCGATGAATCACAGCAACGCTGGGACCCGCTCTCCTGGGGTCCGGTATGGGGGTTCCCGTTCCCAGAATCACTACTTGCGTGGGTGTATTGAGCTCTCGCTCCGTGACCCCATCTCGATACTCAACGATGGCGCTTTGAATGGGTACAGCGAATGTTGGTTCCTTGTTGGCAGGAGTGCATGCCACCAAAAAGATTAACCCTGTTACGGCCATGCAACGATTCAAAGCACACCCCCTATGTGAAATTCACCTTTCAAGATCATGCCAATTACAGACCTAACTGTCCATGATCTTACTTCGTCGGAACCATTGGGTCGTCGGACTGCCAAAGTAAATGCTAAGGTTTGTCGTTGAAAGTGGGGGTTTGGTCGATTTATACACAAACGGCTTGCCTTCTTATACAAAATGGGGCTTGATTCTTGTTTCATAAACGTGAAACCGACTGAAAAACTCAATAACACTCGGATCTACACATGTTAACCAGTCTTTTTCGACTACTTCGCAAATCCGTTGCCATTGAAGAAAACGAAGTGAAGGCCGCTTCCATGTCCTTCATCTTTGTTTTTACTCTCATGGCCGCATACTACATTTTACGACCGGTGAGAGATGCTCTAGCGGGAGATTGGAGCGACGCCGAAGTCAGTTTTCTGTGGACCCTAAACTTTTTTATCAGTACGGGGCTTGTGGCGCTTTATGGATTTGCCGTATCGAAGATGGACTTTCGAAAACTGGTCCCCAGTATCTACGGCTTTTTTGCCCTTAGCTTTGTGGCCTTTTATTTGGGTGTTAGGGGTAGCGGCGACAGCGTCCTAGTCGACAAAGCCTTTTACGTCTGGGTGAGTGTGTTCGCTCTATTTCACGTGTCCGTTTTCTGGAGTTACATGGCGGACACCTTTAACAAGGAACAAGCAGGTCGCCTATTTGCGATGATTGCTGCTGGCGCCAGTGTGGGCGCTGTGGTGGGGCCGCTTATCTCCGCCCTGTTTGCGAAACAGCTGGGCATTGAAGATTTGATGCTCATCGCAGCCGTGATGCTACTCATCCCGATTCCCATCATTGCCTATTTGGCTCGACTTAAGAAAACAGAATTGGGTAACGAGGACCTACAGTCAAACGTAAACCAAAACAACATCGGTGGAAATCCACTCAAAGGGTTTAGAGAATTCTTCAGTAACCCCTATCTGCTTGGGATTGGTGTTTTTATCATTCTTTATACGGGCATTGGGTCTTTTGTGTATTTGGAACAAAAGAACCTCATCGCACCTTACGACATGGAAACTCGCACAACCATTTTTGCCTATCGGGATGCGGCGCTGAACGCCATTACTTACATACTGGCATTTTTTGTGACCGGGCGTTTGGTGTCTCGTGTTGGTATGCCCGTCGCACTGCCGCTGATGCCGATTCTGGTCATTGCCGGTATGTTGATTTTGGCCTTTTCTCCGGTGCTGATGGTTGCGGTTGGACTCCATATCGCTTCCAAGGCAGGTAACTACGGTCTCACCCGCCCCGCAAGAGAAATGTTGTTCACTCAAGTCAGCAGAGAGAGCCGTTTCAAAACCAAGCCGGTGGTAGACATTGTGGCCTACCGAGGCGGCGATGTAATCATGGGTTGGTTTTTTACCGGGCTCACTCAGGGTCTTAACTTAGGGTTAGCTGCCGTGGCTGGGGTGGGAGCCGTGATCGCCGCTCTGTGGGCCTTTGTCGGGTATCTGTTAGGTCGAGCCTATGAGAAAAAAGACGCCCCTGAACCAGACCGCCAAGAAAGTGTTTCGGACGAGGCCGTTGCCGGTTAGACAACTCAGCTACGGCTGAAACACGTTTCTAATGACCACCGAAGACGCTATGTCTCTAATTTGAACAAAGCGAGTACCGGTATTAGCGTTGCGAGTTAAGATGCCGTACTCGGATGCGTTACTGCCATTGAAATCGTCAATTACCACGGTCGCATTTTGATACAAATTGGGTGGCGCAATAAAAAACGTATTCCTCACGACAGCGCCAGTGTTTAAGTTACGCGTTTGCAGTAGCATTTGACCATCACTGTCTCGCACGGACAGGATGGCAAGTCTCGCCGTCCCATTGTCATCCACCACGTTGAATTCTCGAGTTGTCCAACCCCCAGCCCCTGCTCCAATTGGATACACATTGATGACCAATGCGTTAGTAGACGCATCCCTAATTTGGATGATTTCCAGTCCGTCAATGTCTCGCGTCATGCGCACGGCGACTTCGTCTACATTGTTACCACTGATGTCCGGAATGGTCTTTAACTCAATGGGCGACCAACCTAACCCCAGTGGAAAAACGTTTCGCACAAGATTTGTATTTTCAGCATTTCTCACTTGAACAATAGCCAGACCATCCGTATCTCTGGTATTGAGTACCGCCACAGCCGTGGCCCCAGCCACATCTAAAAACTGCATTTGTGAAGGTGTCCACCCAAATCCCAGGGGATAAATAAGGCGTATCAACGTTCCATTGGCGGGGTCTCTGAGTTCTACTCCCTGCAAACCATCACTGCGACGTAGCGCCAAAGTTGCAACGGCGGGAGCACCCCCCGGAGCTAGGCCGTTGACGACTTTGGTGTCTAATACCTGCCACGCGGCACTCCACGGAAAGAGGTTGCCAACCAATGCGCCACCTTGTGGATCCTTTAATTGAATAATGGGTAAGTCGGTGCTTCGGTTTTCGGCCACCACACCTACAGCTGTGCGACCACCGTTGGCTAATCCCGGCACGCCGATAAGATGGGTATTTCGCCAAGCATTGCTTAAAAAGTTTATGTTGCCCAGAGAAGATCCACTATCACCATCAGCAACGGCCACTTGTATGGTTAGATCGGTGAGGGTTTGTACTGCAGCAACCTCAGGTGCTCCGTTACCACTAAAATCATCAAGAGCGGTTAAGACAAACACGTCTTCCCCATTGTCGTTGGGGAATATGAGTTCTTGGAAGTTTGTAACGCCATCCCCATCGGCATCTAAATCCCAGTTGCCGTTGTAGCGAACCGCCACCGCAGAATGAAAAACCGCATCTAAGGACAATCCCGGAAACTGAGGGTCATTGATATCGGTATTACTGTTAGCTACGAGGGCAAATACATTGGAATCGTCACTTAGATGCCCAATAAACTGAATCTCTTGATCAGTCTCAGTCACCGCTATGGAAACACCACCCATTGCATCCACGTTGTAAACACAATCATCGGTGGAGCGATCCGCTTGGCTGGTGCCAAACCGTCTGAGAACAATCCCGCCTGGAGAACCGGTTGTCGCGATAGTGGATTGTTCTGCGCGGACCTCATAAGAACAAGCGGCGTAACCCGCTTCTCCGTTAGGTCCCTGGCGAGCCTGACTACTATCAAATTCGAAGCGACCCCTTAAGAAACTCGTGGCCTGTTGATCGTCCGTCTGACCTTGTGGGTGACCGGTACCACTGGCGGTATAGCTTTTTGATATTTGAGCGAAGCCAAATTGGCCATCTAGGTCGCTATTACCTTTAACCGATGACACTTCTCTCATTCCCAGCAGTACGCCCTCAATGCCTTCGTTAGCCTCGGACACTCTGCGAGCCAACGTGAGGTAAGAGAAATCATCCGACAGCGTCAGTGTCTCTGTTTCGCTGTCACCCCCTTCCATCCAATTCACTTGCACACGATTGTTCACGTCAATGGTGTAGGTACATGACGA
>JBCCFQ010000413.1:0-4286 GCA_039029655.1 Pseudomonadota bacterium
AAACGAAACGTCTCACACCCTTTGATATATCTGTAACTATTTGTTTTTTATAATTATATTTCGCCGGTATGGATAGATTGATGTACAAACCAAGCAGCATCCCCACCGTGCAGGGAAGATATCAATGAAATCGCACACCCAATATTCCAGTCTAGAGGGCGAGGCCGTGTTGGTGACCGGCGGCGCATCGGGAATCGGTGCGGCTATGGTCAGTGCCTTTGCCGCCCAAGGGGCCCGAGTCGGGTTTATCGACAACGACACAGGTGCCGCTTTTGAGCTGATCGAAGAGGTTAATCAGGACTGTGGAATCAAACCCTGGTTTCGAGAGGTGGACGTCACTGATGTGTCACATTTGAAAGACAGCATTCACGACGCCGCCAAAGAGCTAGGGCCTTTCCTGTGTCTTATTAACAACGTCGCCAACGACAACCGTGAATCCCCTGTACAGGTGACACCTGAAAGTTGGCAGCGATGTATGGCGGTGAATCTAGACTGTGCTTTTTTCGCCAGTCAAGCAGTCTACGAGTACATGCGTCAGCGGGGCAAGGGCTCCATCATCAATTTGAGTTCCATCAATGCACTGCTGGGCCCAGCTGATATGCCAGGCTACGTCACCGCGAAAGCAGGACTTATCGGCATGACGAAATCCCTAGCGCGAGATTTTGGCAATAGCGGTATTCGCGTGAATGCCATCATGCCAGGCTGGGTGGCCACGAAGCGGCAGTTGGATCATTGGCTTACCCCCGAACAAGAAAAGAAGTGGCTTGACAATATCGCGCTTAAAGACCGAATCATGCCAGAAGACGTGGCGAACCTTGCAACATTCTTAGCTTCTGACAATAGCCGAATGATTACCGGTCAATCCTTGACCATTGATGCTGGCCGCACCTGATATGCAATCACAACGATACGTCGCTGCGGATTGGGGAACCAGCAATCTCCGACTCTATTTGTTAGAGCAGTCGGGCGAATCATTTGAACTTGTCGATAACCGCAACGGCCCAGGAGTCAGCCAGGTCAACCGTGAGTTTGACGATGTGTTTTTCGACCTGGTAGATGGCTGGATTGGTGACAACCAGAAAATGCCTATTATCATTTCCGGAATGGTTGGATCGTCCATAGGGTGGAAGGAAGCGCCCTACTTGGCGTGCCCAGTAGACGGGGCGAAAATCGCTGCGGGTCGAGTCCACTTCGAGAGTCGGAACCGCAAAATTAATATCGTTGCAGGACTGAGCACTGTGAACCCCCTGGGGTATCCCGACGTTATGCGTGGCGAAGAGCTCCAACTATTGGGTTGGATGCACCGTCACCCCGAAGTCCGCCAGGAAACTCGATTGTTCGTGCTGCCCGGCACCCACAACAAGTGGGTGTTGATGCGAGCCGGTCACATCGATACATTCCTGACCGCCCTAACGGGGGAATTGTTTGGCTTGCTCAGACAACACAGCGTGCTGATTACCACAGACCAGTGGATGGACATAGATAAAGCGTCCTTTTTAGACGGATTGGCCACCATTAGTGAACTTGGAGATGCACGCATGTTACATGCGTTGTTTACCACAAGGAGTAGACAGCTTTTTGGTGACCTAGAACCCAACCACGCGGCCTCTTATCTCTCCGGTTTACTGGTTGGTTCAGATGTTATTGGCGGTTATAAGTTATTCAAGAAGCAGAACCCGGAGTTGGAAGGCGCAACTCTGATAGGCGATTCACGTCTAGCCGAGTGCTACAAGCTGGCTTTCGAATACCACGACATTCCCTTACGAGTCTGCGAATCTACCAACACCACCTTAGCCGGATACTCAGTGGTTTTCGATCACCTCTCGCAAAGTCCCAATGACTAAGATTCATGCTAGGTTTGAGGAAATGCCCTTGGTCGGTATTTTACGCGGCATAGCTCCTGCGGAAGCTGTGGAGGTTGCTGGTGCTTTGTTGGATGCCGGCGTAGGTATCGTCGAAGTTCCTTTGAACTCTCCTGAGCCGCTCAAGAGTATCGAAGCCATTGCTCATAGATTTGGCGATGAGTGTGTGACCGGCGCCGGAACCGTACTGACTGAGGAACAAGTCAATGCCGTGGCCAACGTCGGTGGCGAGATTATTGTCTCTCCCAATACCAACTCCGCTGTGATTAGTGCAACCGTTTCGGTTGGACTAACACCGATGCCCGGGTGGGCTAGTGCTAGCGATGTCTTTGCCGCCTATGAGGCAGGTGCGCGTTTCCTGAAACTCTTTCCTGCATCCACTTACGGACACCAGCACGTCAAAGCCATTAAAGCCGTCCTGCCCAATGATGCAAAAATATTAGCCGTAGGCGGAGTAGGCCCTAAACAGGTTTCACAGTGGTTTGATTTTGGCGTGGATGGATTTGGCGCAGGCGGAGAACTTTATAAACCCGGCATGTCACCTCATGAAGTGCACAGTCACGCACAGTCATTTGTGACAGCAATTGAAAGTGCCCGACCCGGTGCGTGACCCCCGACTGATTGATATCCTGCCTGTCGCCAATACCTTAGGGGAAGGCGTCTTTTGGGATTCTGCGAAAAGGGTGGTTTGTTGGACTGATATCGAAAAAAACAAAGCCTTTGCCTACGATCCATCCACCAAGCAACTGCGGCAATGGAACACACCCTCTCGACTCTGTTGTTTTGCACCTGTGCAAGGTGCCGATCACTGGATAGCGGCTTTTGAAGAAGGCATCGCATTCTACGAACCGGAATCTGCCAGAGTTGAGTGGCTGCATAAACTGGAGTCGGATAGTCCCGGTAACAGGATGAACGATGGTCGCTGCGATAGACAGGGTCGATTTTGGGTCGGCAGCATAGTGGAAAGTGCAGAACGATCAAGTCAAAAAGGTGGACTCTATTGTTACAGCACGCGGGACAAATGCGACATTAAGCTCACAGGCCTGTCCATATCGAATGGCCTGTGCTGGAGCCCGGACTCCAAATATATGTACCATACAGACACACCCACCGGGCGAATCGATAAGTACGAATTTGACAAGACAACGGGAAATCTAAATTCGAAGTCCGTCTTTGTGGAGACGGACAACGGTTGTTCACCCGATGGATCCACCGTAGATTCCGATGGCTATGTTTGGAACGCTCAATGGGTTGGTAGCCAGGTTGTGCGCTATGCTCCCGATGGCACAACAGATT
The DNA here is from genome assembly GCA_039029655.1 of Pseudomonadota bacterium. GTDB lineage: Bacteria > Pseudomonadota > Gammaproteobacteria > Steroidobacterales > JBCCFQ01 > JBCCFQ01. The sequence goes on from JBCCFQ010000413.1 coordinate 3,159, forward strand.
TCGTTGTGGCGATTCCTACGCAACAACCCACTTGCGTTGCTTTTGGTGGAGAGAATCTGAACTTACTCTTTGTCACTACCGCGCGCCAAGACATGACGTTTAACGAACTATCTCGTCAAGAACATGCTGGCCACGTGTTTGTGTATGAAACCGACTACACGGGAATACCAGACGCTACTTTTTTGGCTTAGCCGCCAGAACTTATGAAAGAGGTTCACCCGCGGCTGAGCGTGCCACTTCCAGCTTGATTTGGTTTATGGTGGGGCCCGCACCGGCTTCGTTGTACCGGCGAATCAGCAGGTTCAATTGAAAAATGGAAAGCAGCATGGCATGAATGGCCACCAAATAGCCCTTGGCATTCAGGTCTTGTAACACCTTTGCGTCTAACGATTTGAGTTTATCTTCATCAATGGTCCTCAATCCGGTAATGGTTTGACTCTCACCATTCTGCAGATACACCACAAGATTCACAGATTTTTGCAACCCTAGTTTCTCAACGGACTCTGTGAACAAACGTGTCTGAACATCATGTTCCAGATTTGCCTCCAGCACGCTTGTTATTTTGGAAAGGTGCATGGAAGGTTGACCGTTTTCTTGGAACAAAGGCTCACCCTCAGACCTTGACAGCGCAGCGCTATCTGCATCCACACCAACGGTGTAACCTTTTTCTTGGTTGTCAGCACGCATCAAGAAAAAAGGATAGGTCTGCATAATGCTGGGCTCATGAGTTGCGGTCCAGACGCCATCCTTCACGAATAAGTTATTACCCGGACTAATGCTGGTGATGGCCGACAGGGCGGCATCACCAGTCTGCTGGCTGCGGGTAAAAAATACCGCGAAACAAGACGCCGCTTGACCCACTTCATTGGCGCGTAAGGCCAAAACATGTTGATCGGCGGCGAATTTGGTTTTAGCGTCCTGGAGAATACGCAAGTCGCCGTGGGCTGAGGAGGTTAATTCAACCAAATCGGTCATAACGGTTCCTTAAGCTTACGAAGCACGCTGCAACCAGCGTTCGATGTACTCTCTATGGGGCGGCAAATTCTGAAGCATCTGCTGAGTAAGCTGGGTGTTTCGCTGGATGATTCTCTGAGCCTGGGCACTTTCATTGTAGAGATAAGACTGCTG
>JBCCFQ010000414.1:0-4279 GCA_039029655.1 Pseudomonadota bacterium
CGGTAGCATCGCGTCCAAGTTCAATGACGATGGCGTAACCGCGGCTTATCAGTACTTACTCACTTGTTTACGTGAAGTCGGTCTTAAGGAGTTCGATAGTCGGCTTCCTCTAGCCAGCACGAAAAAGTCAACCGAGAAGACGGTCATCGTGCCCGCAAAGCGCCAACGCTATCTTGCGGAGATTTCCGAAGCGGTTCGGGATTACCATGCAGACACAGCAACACAAGTTAAAGTCGCCAGAGAACGCCAACATTTGTTGGAGACTAAACGCATGCTGGGGGCAGAGTCTCAGGCGGATATCGATGTTCTGTTGGAACAAAGAGAAGAGGCGCTTTTGGCGGGATCGAAACGACTAATTAGTGAATGGCCTGACAAGCGAGATGCGCTCAAACAAGACAGACTCACCCAACAACTGCCGTCGGGTAAGCGTGTGACCACCGAACTCACCTACACCAGCTTGTCTGGCACGGTACTACCCAAGGTGGCTGTGCCCGATTTCCAAGATCACGGTGAGATTCTCAAATGGCTAAGGCGGGAAAACCTGCCCGGAGAGTTCCCCTACACGGCGGGCGTGTTCCCATTCAAGCGAACGGGAGAAGACCCTGCAAGGATGTTTGCAGGAGAAGGGGATTGCTTTAGGACCAACCGCCGGTTTAAGCGACTTTCGGAGCATTCAGATGCCAAGCGGCTGTCTACAGCGTTTGATTCAGTGACCTTGTATGGTTTTGATCCTGGGGAACGCCCCGATATTTACGGGAAAGTTGGAAACGCCGGTGTATCCATTGCCACCCTGGATGACATGAAGGCGTTATACGATGGCTTTGATTTGTGTGACCCCAGAACTTCCGTTTCTATGACCATCAACGGACCTGCGCCGACCATTTTGGCCATGTTTTTGAATACCGCCATTGATCAGCAGATAGAAATTTTCAAGAGCGAGCACAACCGAGATCCAAATTCTGAGGAACTGAGAACGGTTCGCGCCCATGCATTACGCAATGTCCGTGGCACGGTACAGGCGGACATTCTGAAAGAAGACCAGGGACAAAACACCTGTATTTTCTCCACAGAGTTTAGTCTAAGGATGATGGGTGATATCCAGCAATACTTTATTGAACAAGAGGTAAAGAACTTTTACTCGGTGTCTATATCCGGTTATCACATCGCAGAAGCCGGCGCCAATCCCATCAGTCAGTTGGCGTTTACTTTAGCCAATGGTTTTACTTATGTAGAAACCTATCTTGCCCGGGGCATGAACATCGATGACTTCGCGCCCAACTTGTCTTTCTTCTTTTCAAACGGAATGGATCCTGAGTACACGGTCCTTGGCCGCGTGGCACGCAGAATTTGGGCGATTACCCTGCGTGACAAATATGGTGCCAACAAGCGAAGTCAACGACTTAAGTATCATATCCAAACCTCGGGCCGGTCGTTGCACGCCCAAGAGATGGACTTTAACGACATTCGAACCACACTGCAGGCACTCATTGCTATCTACGATAACTGCAATAGTCTGCACACTAATGCCTACGATGAAGCGATCACGACCCCCACAGAAGAATCGGTCAGGCGGGCACTGGCCATACAGCTAATCATCAACAAAGAGTTTGGCTTGGCCAAAAACGAAAACCCAAATCAAGGAGCGTTTATTTTGGAGGAGCTAACAGATCTGGTGGAAGAAGCTGTGCTCCAAGAATTTGAGCGCATCTCAGATCGAGGTGGTGTACTGGGAGCCATGGAAACCGGCTATCAACGGGGCAAGATTCAAGAAGAGTCTTTGTTGTATGAACACAAAAAACACGATGGTAGCTTGCCCATCATTGGCGTAAACACGTTTTTACCTGATGAACGGGAAGCCAATGTGACCATTGAGCTTGCAAGATCCACGGAAGACGAAAAACGTAGCCAAATACGTCGCGTGGGCGAGTTCCAAGACAAATACCAAGACAAATCCAAGCAAGCCTTAGACAGCGTCAAACATGCCGTAATGAATGGCGAAAACGGATTTGCAGCGTTGATGGACGCGGTGCGTACTTGCTCTTTAGGCCAAATTACCGATGCCTTGTTTGAGGTGGGTGGGCAGTATCGTCGGAGTATGTGACTTCTTGAGTCACAAGTTTCCAGTTTTCAGTTTCAACAGACATGTGTTAATTCAAGCGGATACTTAGTGTGTCGGGGATGTGCCCGACGGCAGCGGCAGTCCATCTCCAGGTTTAGCGGTTGTGGATATTTGTCAGCCACGCAATGTTGAAGTACTGTCTGTTGAAACTTGTTACTGTTTACTTGCAATCAGTATGTGCGGCTTGTAGACAGAATCCACGCGTCATCTTTTCCTCGCCAACGTCAGCCCATCCCCGATAGGCAACAACACCATATCCACCCTGTTGTCTTGATGAACATGACTGTTAAAAGCGCGTATTGCCTTGGTTTCGTCAGTCTGGTTTTCGGGGTTGACTACATCACCGTTCCACAAGGTGTTGTCGGTTGCCATAACGCCGCCCGGGCGCAACAGCTGCAGTCCCAGCTCGTAGTAGTCTTGGTACTCTTCCTTCACAGCATCTGCAAAAATCAAATCGAATGTCGCCGCTGCCCCGTCATCCAGTTGTGTTTGCATTGTGTGCAGTGCCGGTGCGAGCACCAGGTCAATTTTGCTTTGTATTTCTGCTTTAGCCCAAAAGATCTTAGCGGTATTTGTGTACTCTTCATTGACGTCACAGGCGATGAGTTTTCCATCCGCGGGCAGAGCGAGGGCCATACTCATACTGCTATAGCCTGTGAACACGCCCAGCTCCATGATTTTTTTAGCACCCAAAATCTGGACCAACAATTGTAGGAATTGACCTTGCTCTGGTGAGATCTGCATGCCTGCCCAGGGGTGATTTGCAGTTTGTTCCCGAAGGGCTATTTGCTCGGGAGACTCTCGGGTCCCCACCTCAACTATGTATTGGTGCAAAGAAGCGGTCAGGCTCAGACTGAATCTCGACATGATGGTATAGCCCAAAACGGAAACGATACCACGACAGCCTGTATTAACAGCAAGCCACAATTACCTTTAAAAAAACGGCTAAGAAATCTACGGGCTTAAGCTGGAAAAGACAAACCACGGTGATTGTTGGCCTTCGGGTTAGGACCTGGTGATCGTTGCCGGCGGTGAAGGCGCGCTTGCTGAATCGAAGACACAATGTTAATCTAAATGAGAATCATTCCTTTTTAAGAGTTAAATCCTAATGAAAACAAGAACGTTTGCTGCAAGTTTAGGGATCCTGGCTATCACGCTTCTAGTGGGGGGGTGTAGCGATGGTGACGATGGAGCCGCAGGTCCAGCTGGTCCAGCGGGACCCGCCGGCGCAACCGGTGATGCAGGTCCACCAGGTCCAGCCGGCACCCCATCCCTCGTTACTCGGGATGATGTTGTAAAGACTAATGCCAATATTGCCTATGCTGCCTACACCGATTCTTATCTGGCGGCTTTGGATTTACGGGATGTGCTGCAAGCCCTGGTGGATGCGCCAACCGATGACACCCTGGCGGCTGCCAAACAATCATGGCTGGACTCACGAGAGCCCTACGGTCAAACCGAAGTGTATCGTTTTCGGGTAGGCCCCATCGATGCTTTGTTACCCGATGGCAGCATTGGGGAAGAGGGTGATGGACCTGAAGGTGCAATCAATGCTTGGCCACTGGGTGAGGCGTTGATCGATTACGTTGCCAATAATGTTGACGGCGACGAAGGTCCTGAAATTCCAGGTTCCACGGCAACCATAGCCGGTAACATCATTGCCGATCTGACCATCACCATTGATGAGATGGCAATCCGTGACAACTTTGAGCTTGGCGGCGATGAGCGGAATGTTACCAGTGGCTACCACGCCATTGAATTTCTCCTTTGGGGTCAGGACCTGAACGAAGACGGATCCGGTACTGGTCTTCGAGACAGTAGTGGCGGGCAACGTCCTGTAACCGACTTTCAAACCGGGGGTGCGTGCACCAGCGGAACAGGTAACGCCCAACCGGACGTCATTTGTACTCGACGCGGTCAGTACTTGTTGGCTGCAGCGGACCTTTTGATTCAGGATCTAGATAGCATTGTCGACGCGTGGAATCCAAACGGTACCGACAACCACTACGCTAACTATGTGGCTGGTGGCGACGTATCTCTGGCACTGATTCTGGAAGGAATGGGTCGTCTGGGTTTTGGTGAATTGGCCGGTGAGCGCATGAACATAGCACTCTTGACCAACAGTCAAGAAGATGAACATTCATGTTTCTCGGACAACAC
>JBCCFQ010000415.1:0-4279 GCA_039029655.1 Pseudomonadota bacterium
CGCCTGGAACTGGAAGAAATACAAAAAATCCTGCGTCGCTAGACAAGCAAAATACGTTTTGATTGGACGCCCATCAAGGGGGTGTGTCCTCTCAATGTGCTTGATAGCCCTACCGTCTGTGATGCTCACATAAGGCGTTGAATTTTTGCCCCTGCTTGGGGGACGGGAGACGTGCGTGTGATCGATTTGGCCCAAGTATGGGTCCGGAGACCCGGGCGTCACTTGATCGGTTGATGCCGAAACGGCCACCACGTAAGGGGGTGGCCTTTTTTATTGATTTTGACCCGACTGACTTTGGGGTCTTGCGCTGTGAATACGCTTAAGTGCCTCTTCCAGCGCTCGGTTTGAGAGAACCTCAACGTCGGGTTTAACGCCCACACCTTGCCAATTGCCGCCAGTTATCGGATTAATAGACTCAGCGGTGACAGACCACAGGATGAAATGAGGATGGATCGGCAAGTACTCAAAAGGGTGCGCACCCCCACCCGACGCCTCGCCTATGATAACCGCTCGCTGGAGCGCCTGAAGATCGTAGGCCAGGGCTTCAGCAGCCGAGACTGTATTTTTCGAGATCAAAACGTAGACTGGTTTGTCTTGCCCGAAGCGTGTCCCTGGAACGTACGCTTGAGTATATCTTTGAGTAAGATTGTCCGAGGGCCTGTCGTATGTGCCCGTTAGTGGTTTTCGCCCGCCGTCGAACAGGTAGCTCGCAACAAGATTAGCCATGTCTCCGATTCCGCCTCCGTTGTTTCGAAGATCGATTATCAAAGCGTCTGTATGTGCGACGACGTTCATCGCGGCACTGACTGTTTCAGCGGCCATATCAATAGGCGCGAAAACACGGAGATCGATCAGTCCAACGTTGCCTTCAAGACGCTCCACTTTCTCAACACCAAAGTTCAGGTGTGCGCCATACCATCGCTCCATTTCTCCTGCGGAAAACTCGCCTGCCGTCTTGTTCGGTTGCAGGTGATCCTCCGAGAACTCGACGTTCAAATGCCCATCATTAGTGACTTGCTGAAGGAGCTTGCTGAGTGTTTTGGCGAAGTCGTTGCCGGATGCGATGTTGTCAAATGCCCCCTCCGCAGACGCGTTTCGTAAATAGCGGGCGGCGTCTCCACCGGTGGATGTATTGACGTACTCATTCTCAAGATGTGCAATGACCGCTTCGAGTGTTGCAGCTTTGTCTGTAGGCCCAAGGTCATGCGCACTGGCGGTCGAGAAACCGCCAGACAGCAGGACACACCAACCGGCAATCACGCGCATCATTTCTTAACTTGGTCCGCTATTCGGTCAGCAAAAGGCCGGTCGGTCAGCGCTTCGATCGCTTCTGCCAATACGGTGCTGAGGGGTGCGGATAACTCACCGTCTAGCTGATTGGCGGCTTTTTGTGTTGCGTTCCACCGCGCTTTCAAAAGGGGAAGTAGTTCTCGTCCGTTTTTAGTCAGGCCGATCAATCGCTCTCGACCGTCGTTACCGATGGTTTGCTCAACCAATCCCTCGGCCGTCATCCTCGAAATCGTCTGGCTCGCGGCTGAGTGAGAGATGCTGGAAAGGGTTGCTATATCTTTGATGGTTCGTTGGGCGCCGGTTGCGAGTGCCTTCATTACAGGCGTGTATCTCGGTCGATAGCCGAAGCCGTCACGCTTATAGATCTCCTCTAAGTCGCCGTCTAACAGCTCCACAAGTCGGCGCAGCTGTGTCCCTAGTCCATCTGCTGATTTTGAAACCATATAAGTGCTTATACATAAGTACTTATAGAAATGCAATATTGAACAATTGAATCACCCATGCGTGACACTCCACCCATCAACAAAGTCCGTGTGAAATTCATCACTCAAGTAACGCACTTTGTTTAACGAACAAATCGAATACTATCGAGATAAATCGTCACCGGTGTTTTTCGGCCCGTTAAGGTCACGACAAATCCTGTTTTGATACTTGATAGATCGGCTCTTTTCAAAGGAACGCGGTACTTCTGCCAGTCCCTGGTGAGCTGGATGCCGTCTATCTTTGCAATCGCTGAATCTGGGTGGGCCCTGTCTTCTTCCAGTAGCCCAACGCCAAAACTGACTTTCTCACCGCCGTATTCGCCCCGGGCCCAGACTTCTAACGCCTTAGCGCCGGTCAGCTCATGGCCACCATCTTGATCACCCCAATTGTTTGGCGGATGCTGCCAGGCCACGCCGACCCAGCCAAAGGTTCCTTCGTAACGCATCTTGATGGAAGCAAAACCGTCGTGTTTGTCTTCACGATAATCACCATCAAGGGTCAGAGAGTCGGTAGAGCCCATCCACCCAGACGGCGACCAGGGCATGTTCTCAAAACTGTCTTCGTAAACCGAAACCGGCAATCGTGGGCCTACCACTTCACCTTTGACCAATAACGGTAGGTTTGCCGTGGCCACATTGCCAGCATCATCATAGGCGTAGAAGAATAGGCGATAGGCCCCCGGAGCATCGGGCATTTGCACCTTAACGCCTTTGAGATCACCTTCGATGATTGCGTCCTTTATATCGGGCAGATTGGGTCGGAAATCTCCACCCGTCGCGTAGTCACCGGACTCGGGACGCAATACCCAGACTGCCCTAAGAGCATCTTGATCGGGATCTTCAACCGCCGCTGCGACATCAATTGTTGCGTTGGGATCTAATTTTGTTGCACCGTCCATAACTAAGGGTTCAACTTTGGGGGCTAAGTTGTCCGGTTTCTTTTCCGACCAAAGCTCGCTCATCACGTCCACGGCCGCGGTGCTGGCACCATCGGCTAGAAACATGCCGAACCAGGTCGATGTGGCCTCCATCTTATGACCCCACAAAAAGGCATAGGAACCCAGTGCACGCCCCGGTTCGCCGGCGATGGCCGTCCCATACACACGCCGATAAAAGGCCGCCTTGTCGGTGCTGGTTTGCTCCAGGGGGGCACCCCAATCGGTCTTTGGCATCTCCCATGGACCGACGGGCCCGAACTCGGTCAACACAAAGGGCTTGGTGGCCCCTCCGGCACGCAAACGCTCTGGCAACACCAAAGCACCACCGTAGGCATTTACGCCATGTATGTCGATTGCTGGGCTCTTGTTGTGTAAGTACTCTATCCGTTTGCCGTGAACAAAGGTGGTGACGGCCATGGTTGGATGGTTGGGATCCAGTTCTTTCACCATCGCCGCAACATCATTAATGGCGGACCAGATTTTTCGATTGTCGCCTTCAGCGAAGCCTTCGGTCTCGTTGCCAATACCCCATAGGAGTAGGGCAGGATGGTCTTTGTAGCGCAGCACGGCCTGCCGTGCTCGTCGCAGCTGTTGGTCGACCTGAGTTTGATCGTTGTAGTCGAAGCCGTGGCGCTCGTGTCCGAGCCAGATTCCCGCAGTCACGCTAAGACCTAATGCGTGGGCCTCATCAAGCAAGGTATCGATGTTCTTGGTGTCCCAAGTGCGAACAGAGTTCGCACCCGCTGCGGCCAGCTTCTCTAGGGATGCTGTACCACCGGCACCGCGTATAAAGTAGGGTTCACCACCACGATAGAGTGTCCAACCGTCGTCCTCTTGTCGGATCTCGACTGGAATGGCCTCAGACAACCCGGGGGTTGGAGAAAGCGAAATGCCAATAATTAGGCAAGTCAGAAAAAAATAATGTGTCCGGTTCACCCGCCGTTTCTGGTTACCAAATCAATCTCCGGATCATAGGTGTAACCCCATTCGCCGAACAGACCCAATACCTCGAGTTGCGTGGGTACCAGTCTGCGAAAGCCGGTTTCGTCGTCGAAGAAAAGGTCTCTCGCAACTTGCTCGTTCAAGGGTGCTGGAAAGGCCACGCCACCAAAGGTGAAAAAGGTCACCGATCCAAAGAAATTATCCAATACTGAACGATAAGCATTCAAGGCCTGCGCTCTAACCAGTTCATCTTCAAAGATGATATTACTGTTGGCGTCAAACAACTCATGTAGTGCTCTGGCGGTAAACCATTGGTTTTCACCCGAAGGTCTTCGAGCAAGGGCTGTGGCCCAGAAATAAAACCGGGCCTTGGCACCCGTTGGTCCAGCCGGAATTTCGTTGGCTAGATCAAACTTGTTCTCTGCACCAGGATTGTTTTCGTCAAACTCGATAATGGCAATGGTGGCGAAGGGGTTCTCCGGGTCGTTAAGCACACACTGTTCATCATTAATGCCAACGTTCTCGCAGGCCAGGTTAAGCACTACGTCCGTAGGCAATAACAGTTCGGTGACGATGGTTCCATCGTCTCTGCTTGGTTCATCACAGGCGCTGATCATTAGCGCCGTA
>JBCCFQ010000416.1:0-4275 GCA_039029655.1 Pseudomonadota bacterium
GAAGACAACAACGACTTGCCCAAGCTCCTGCAGCGTATCTTCACTGCTACCGTTTTACCGTGAGGTCGAGAACATCCAGAGACTCGCGTCCAATCAGGTGGACGATCGAGCAGGTCGTTTGTCCATTGCGACCACCCACACCCAGGCACGCTATGTCCTACCGGATGTCATCAGTCGATTTCGGGAGCGTTATCCGAATGTCACCCTGGATCTGCACCAGGGGACCTCTGAGCAAATCGCTGAGATGGTCTCTGGGCGAAAAATAGATTTCGCCATCGCTACAGGGTCACGACATTTGTTCTCGGATTTGGTGTTGTTGCCATGTTATCACTGGGATAGGTCAATCATTGTCCCGAAGGAGCACGAACTCGCATCTAGCGAACACGTGTCTATACACGAACTGGCCACCTTTCCTTTGGTCACTTATGTGTTCAGTTTTGACGGTCATTCATCGTTACGAAGTGCTTTTGAGCAAGAGGGTCTAAAACCAGATGTCGTCTTTACGGCCCGGGACGCAGATGTTATCAAAACCTATGTTCGTATGGGTCTGGGTGTCGGTATTGTTGCCGCTATGGCCCAAGAGTGCCAAGAAACTTCAGGCTTAGTAGCCCTCGACGCATCCCACTTGTTTCCCAGAAGTACGACATGGATCGGGTTTCCAAAGGATACGATCCTAAGAAACTATATGATTGACTTCATCGAGATCTTTGCACCTCACTTAGAACCTCGTATAACAAAAGAGGCGGCGCTTGCGGCCGATCAACAGAGTATTGATGCCATGGTGTCTGATATTCATCTTCCCCGTCGAGGAAAGTGTGCGCAAATAATTGAGGGCTAAGTTCAAGCAGCGGCAATGTTTCCGAAGTCGATATCGTGGATGCCGCACTCTCGTTTTAGTCCAAAAAAGCGCGTGTCTTTGATATCGCTGACCTCTGCCAGTGACTTGGTTGTGTGAACGTCACCAATTGATACGTAGCCTTGCTCCCAAAGTGGGTGGTAGGGCAGATCATGCTTGGTTAGATAGGAATAAACATCCTTGTCGCTCCAGTCCAAGATTGGGTGAACTTTCCACTTTTCGCCAAAGTGTTGAAGCACAGGCAAACTGTCTCGAGTGTCTGACTGCTGACCGCGCAATCCGGCGAACCAAGTTTGGGCTTTAAGCTCTGAGAGCGCTTTTTCCAAAGGCCTGACTTTGTTCTCGTTGTTGTAGGCCTCGATGCCCTCTAGCCCATTTTCCCACCGTTTGCCGTAGCGAGCCTCCTGCCAGGCTGGGCTTAGTTCTGGTCCGTAGACCTTCAGATTGAGTTTCAGTCTATGTGCCAACTGGTCAACAAATTGATAAGTCTCAGGAAACAGGTAGCCAGTATCGATGAGCACCACTGGGATATCCGGATACTGTTGTGTGATAAGAGACAGAGATACCGCGGCTTGTGCACCAAAGCTGGAAGTCAATACAAATTCCCCAGGCAGATTTTGTAACGCCCATTCGACTCTTTGAGACGCTGTGCGTTTTTGCAAACACTCGTTGGCGGTTCGTGTGGCGAACTCTCGACTTTCAGCTTCATCCAGTTGATGAAACTCCGTGCATATATTAGACAACGTTGCTTACCTCGTGGCTTCGGTTGGCTGTGGCCGTGACATATCCGGCACGAATCACATAGTCACCAAACCGTTCGCCTTCCTTTTGGTTGGATGCGTAGTCAGCGAAGATGGGCTCAAGACTTTCCAGGATCTCCGCTTCGTCGATGTTCTCCTTATAGAGAGTGTTGAGTCGATCGCCCACAAAACTTGCGCCTAAATACAGGTTGTATCGACCAGGAGCTTTCCCCACGAAACCGATTTCGGCGGCGTAGGGTCGGGCGCACCCATTGGGGCAGCCGGTCATGCGAGACACAATGGGTACGTTTTTCAGACCATTCGCGTCCAACAGCCCATCAATCTTTTCAAGTAGAGAGGGCATATATCGCTCTGATTCGGCCATGGCCAATCCGCAGGTCGGGAAAGCAACGCAAGCGATGGCGTTGGAAACTAGTCGGGATAGCTGCTTGTCGATTAGGCCATGAGCTTCGGCAATGGATTGGACGGCGTTTCTGTTTCCGGAAGGGATGCCTGCAACAATCAAATTCTGATTGGCAGTCAGTCTGATTTCCCCTTGATGAGTCTCAGCTATCTTCCGCATACCTGTCAGCAATTTGCCATCGGGACCGTCGACCAACCTGCCGTTTGAGATGTGAACCGTAAGGTGCCAAAGGCCATCGGTGCCATAAGTCCAACCCAGTCGATCTCCTCGGCTATTGAACTCATAGGGCTTTGCTTGTTGTAGCGTCCAACCTAGACGTTTGTTGACCTCTTCGGTGAACCAGTCCAGTCCTCTGTCATCGATGGTGTATTTTAAACGGGCGTGTTTGCGGTTAGTGCGATCACCGTAGTCCCTTTGCACAGTTACCACTTTTTCTGCGACTTCATTGATTTTGTCCGGGGGACAGAATCCGATGACGCTGGCCAGCCGAGGATAGGTGTCTGGTTCACCGTGTGACATGCCCATACCGCCACCTGCGACAACGTTAAATCCCAGCAGCTGGCCTTCAGTCATGATGGCAATGAAACCAAGATCTTGGGTAAACACATCCACATCATTGCGGGGTGGGATGGCGATGCCTATCTTGAATTTTCTCGGTAAGTAGGTATCACCGTAGATTGGTTCCTGTTCACTTTTTGTGTCCAGCAGCTTCTTTTTATCCAGCCAAATCTCGTGATAGGCATTGGTTTTTGGCGTCAAATGCTCACTGAGTTTTGCGGACAGTTCATACACCTCAGAGTGAAGTCTTGACTGTACTGGGTTCGGGGTGCACATGACATTTCTATTGACATCTCCACAAGCGGCGATGGTGTCCATCAAACTGTCGTTGATTGATGCAATAGTTTGCTTCAGGTTCTTTTTTACAACCCCGTGAAATTGTATTGCCTGTCGAGTGGTGATCCGGAGCGTGTTGTTGGCATGAGTTGTAGCCAATTCGTCCATTGCCAGCCATTGTTCCGACGACATAACGCCACCGGGTACTCTCACGCGAATCATAAAGCTGTAGGCGGGTTCGAGCTTTTGCTTTTTCCGCTCAGCCCTAATGTCCCGATTATCTTGTTGATAGATGCCGTGGAACTTGGACAGTTGTGTATCGTCGGTTGCTATCGCGCCCGTTTCTCTGTCCAACAGACTCTGGGTTAAGCTACCGCGAAGATGTTTGCTGTCTGTTTTGATGCGTTCAACATCCGTCAGCTTTGTTTCGGGCTTTGAATTGACGCTTGTAGTCATCTCAATACACGTCCTTTTGATAGCGGCCAGACTTGCGAAGTTGCTTCAGATACTCTTCCGCATCTTGGGTGCTCTTTTGGCCTTGTTCTGCGACAAGCTGGATCAGTGTCCGATGAACATCCTCCGCCATATGTTTGGCGTCACCGCAAACATAGAGATATGCGCCTGATTCAAGCCATTTGAATACTTGTGCGGCATGTTGTGACATCAAGTGCTGCACATAGACTTTTCTCTCATGGTCTCTAGAAAATGCGGTATCTAGTCGTGTGAGGAGACCGCTTTTGCGATACCGCAGCCACTCCAACTGATATAAGTAGTCGCTCTCAAAGTGTTGCGCGCCAAAGAACAGCCAGTTTTTTCCCTTCGCGTTGTGGAAGTCTCGATGTTGTAAGAATGATCGAAAAGGCGCGATGCCTGTGCCTGGACCAATCATGATAACGGGGGCGTTGTTATCTGAGGGAAGTTTGAACTTGGGGTTTTTGTCTACGTAGACGGTTACTCCTTCGTTTTCGTCCATCACCTGGTTGAGATAGTGTGATGCAGCGCCGATATGTGGCACACCAAAGGATTCAAAATTAACTGTATCAACCGTCAAATGAACTTCGTCAGGATAGGCGTCTGGGCTTGACGCAATGGAGTAAAGCCTTGGTGCAATGGGGGTAAGTACATCCACTAACCCTTGGCCCGTCCACTGGCTGGGAAAATTTCTTAAGACATCGATGACTTGATGACTTGCAAAGAATTCCGCTCGTTTCTCCGGGTTTTTTGAAATTTCCAACAAGTCTGCAGCGTTGCTTTTGGCGGCGTAGTCAGACAGGAATTTCAGGGACAGATTGCTTAACTCGCGATCTTCCGTGAGTGCCTGTTTCAAGGTTTTGCTTTCACCGTTAATATCCACGAGTTCTTCGGGAGGCAGACCAGATAGGTTCAGTGCCTCTTGAACCAAAGGAATTGGATTTTTCGGC
>JBCCFQ010000417.1:0-4269 GCA_039029655.1 Pseudomonadota bacterium
CAGGCGGCTGGGACGATGAATATCTATTGAGAAATATTCCCCTCCACCTCAAGGGTCCTGCTAACTTAGTTTACCTAGAACTGCAAGATAACCAAAAAGACACACTCGATCATCTACTTGACTCACTTCGTGATCACCTCACGTCACCACAACAGCGTGAACTTGCAAAAGCACAGCTCACAAACTTAAAACAAGGAAAAACGCAGTCAGCTAAGAACTTCGCAGACGCAATCAAAGACCTGATACACAAGGCATATGGTGCCAACCCACAGAACCCCGAACACCTGCAATCACTGGCACTGACAATTTTCAAGCTCGGGTTAAGACCCAAATACAAGAAAGTTATTCGTGTACATCAACCAAGCACACTTCGTGATGCACTTTATCATGTTCAAGTATACGACACAGAAACAAAAGCAGCAGGTGATGATACATCCGACTCAGACGAAGATCTGAGTAGGTCATCATCGCGCAGATATAAACATGATATCCGAAAAATGGAAGAACACATTGACAAAAAATTGTCACAATTGGCAATTGCCAAACAGGATACCTCAAACCCAACTGCAGAAAAAGCAATGCATGCATACAAAGGCCCCGACAACCGCACCACTCCCCCACTCCGGTGTGGGTATTGCGGGAAAGAAGGGCACTACCAAGCCATCTGTCGGTCTTGGTTGGCCATCCAGACCCCGCGCTCGAATGTCTATCAGGCGGGACCGCCCTTCCACCCCGTGCGACCACCGTATCGTTGGCAGTTCCAACGACGCAACCGTCCATTCGAGTATAGAAACAGTGAAAGTTTTGCCACAAACCCGCAGGGATACCGAGTACCATATACACCCCCACCTCCAACCTTCCACAACCCACCTCCCAGACCCAATCTTGGGGGCACATCCGGTAGGGCTCCTCCGGGCGCCAGCGGGGGAAACCCACCCAAAAGCTATCAAGTCACAACACAACAGACTGATACAACTACCATAAACGCTCCACACACGCATCACCAGAACCCAAAGGCTTATGACAACACCCCAACCACAACTACTTACCAGCAAACCATCGCAGCCCTACAAGCACAAAACGAAGCACTAATCAAACAACAATATTCAAACTACTGCGGCGCTATACACACTTCACGATACCAGATACCCACTCACGACAAAGATACTGTCACAAAACAAAAACAAGGCCATCAAACTACATATAGTCACTCCCCACCAGCAAAACCAACACCAAAACCAAAATTATCCTGGTCGACATCTGCAATGGTCTTTTTCTTGCTTATCGGTTTCTGGTTGCCGGGAGTTCACGCAACAAACGTCCCCGCGTTATTAGGTCCGGTAGACTCTCTATCACTCCGCTGGCCCATAAGTGACCCCGCATATTTCAACTCAACACTTCAGCACATTCACAATGCTTCAAGCTTACAATACAATTTATATTCCGCTGACACACTTTTAAACACAGATACATCATCACACCCTCCCACCCCTATCCCCTATTCAATGACAAACATACTCTTGACCCTTATTTGCATCTTGTCGGGAACACTGTGGGCTAATTCACTGTCACTGTTTGCCACATGGATTGCTTCTTTCCTATCAACTTGTCCGAAACACCGACACATCCTTCGCGCTCAAATTATCGGCCATCGACGCTTCAAGCCTCGACGCCGATCTGTTATAACGATTACATGCACGAAGTTCCTACTGAAACCAACTCTCCATTCTTCTGGGTTTTATCCCAAACCTGATTGTTCTACATCTGTTGGACACGAAAGTCCTCTCGTTCGTGCCCTCTTTTCTACACTTCTCAGACTTTTACCACTGCTTACCGCTGTCGGCGTACTCTCTGGAGTCCCTATAACTGATAGTGCAGTCAGTCGAGTCCAGCCTATGCTTTGCCAAACTTTGGAAGGCCGCAGCGTATGGAGCCTCCCATCAGAACCACAGTGCGATCTAATAAACCCCACAAGGGACCAAACAGCTGTTGAAATGTCCCTAATGTTATAGAAACGCAACCTCATCCAATACAAAACGAATGCATGGACATGTAAAATCGTATACCAACAAGTACGCACACTTTCTTATTTTTTCAACGATGAACACATGAAAGAACATATTACGCAGGAGCACACCGTAACCATCGAAGAATGCCAACGCATGAAAAAGTTTCATGTATGTAAACATGGACCATTGTCCGCCGAGGGGGGCATTTTTCGGACCCACAATAAAATGAACTGGTATTATCCTGGTGGGGGGATTAACTGCTGCCGCTGGGTAAAGTTTGAAGCATGGAATTGCTTTTTGTACCCTACCTCAGTCTATAAGAGGCACCATGCAAAAGTCATGGAAGGTACAGTGGGGGACGTATCCCATTGCAAATATTATGACCAAGGCTGCCTCCTCAGTGACGGGCGGGCCCTTATTTGGGAAGTCGATCACCGGGAAGTTTGTGAATTTATTATGTGGGATCAGTTCGATGGCCAAGCATACGGTAATGCATGGCTCGAACGTACAGGTCGCATCGGCCTCACACTTCAGCCAAAAAGTAAAGAGCAAGACGATTCTTGCGACGGCCGCCCGGTTCGCTTATCAGCTCAAGGGGTTGCATACCGAATTTTGTACGTACATGAAAACACATATGACTTGCCGGCCGACCTACTTATCCAAGCCCACCATCAAATTCAAACAAAAAACGGTAAACCCAAAATTCCGGGACCCGTAACGTCGGACCACTTGGCTATATCTTTACAAGCTGTACTTAACACAGTACGCAACGACCTTCGCCAGTCATTCCAACAATCTCTTCAGGCCACATGCCGAAATATGGCAATTACATATAAAATCCTTCGCACATCTGTAATTGCCAATCCAACTCTTTCCATGCGGCAGCTCCTAAATGATCCGTATGTCTACGGACGTGCAAGTGGAGAGCTAATTGAAATCTGGCCCTGTCATCAAATCCCTTTCAAGGATTATACAATCCTGGCGATGAATGACACTTGTACTTTGGAATTTCCTATCCAATTCCGCATCAGGGGGCACACCGAATTCGGATTCCTAGACCCGACTACAAAAATTATCCATGCAACCGGCGCGGCTATTGACTGCGCCCTTGTTCAAAACACCGTTCTCGAACGTAATGGCACTTCGCTAAGTTACTCCAGAGAAACTGGCGAACTAACCCCAATCAAATCAGTGCCTGTGTTGGGCATGCTTAAATTAAACTATAGTGGCATTTTGCATTTACAAGATTCAACTTATTACCAGTTGATAATGCATAACTGGACGGAACTTCAATCGCAAGTGTCGTTACATGAGATGCAGAGCAGCTTACAACACCACATGACGATCATGAAACATCTCGAGGTTGAACAACACAGAGAATCGTCACAATCCACCGACAGAGTAACTGCAACCTTGATGAAACGTGGGCAGTTTGGCTTCCTTACCGGATTGAATCTGGACTGGAAGCAAATTTGGATTTTTGCCGTATGTACGTACGTAACAGGGTTTGTCATCTTATTTCACTGCTGTCCATTATCACGCAAATTTCTACCAACCCTTCCATCAATCTCAACCCACATCGCTGAAGGGCTAGGCCATCTCTCAGTACACAGGCCAGAACAATCCATCCGACCGCGCCGCAGGCGGCGAAGACGGTCAACCGATAGGGGCAATCGTGATCGGTCGGCCTCGCCCGGACTTTTACGCCGTTGGTCGCAAAGATTTTCATCTCGGCCCATCATTCTCTACTCGCCACAAACGCCACGCGATGCTGAGCTTACCCAATATAACTCTAATCGTGTGGATAGCATACCTGGCCCTCCAGCAAGACCGAATTCCCAGCCATCACCGGAAGTGTCCGCTGACGATTCCTGGACGACACCATACGAAGAGCGTCAAACATTTCTCGGCCGGCAAAAGCCAATTTCTCGCTCCGAACTATGCTTTGACCAGCCAGTACCACCAGGGATTATAACTCGTTTCCAACAAATGACAGACCATAGCCGCAGGGCGACGCATCTTCTTCGCAATCAATGCGATCAGTTATATTCCGAATTCAAGCATCGACTCACACAGTCGCCAAACGACACAATAAGACGCAGTCGTAGTCAAATCAACGCCGTTTCAGACGAAGATGATGTTGACGACTCAGCCGTCGTCATAAATGTTGTCCTAAACGAATCCCTTTCCCAGGGAGCTCTTCTTGACTCAGGATCTGCTTTGACGCTTATCACCGAAGATCTTGTTCACCAGCTTAATA
>JBCCFQ010000418.1:0-4242 GCA_039029655.1 Pseudomonadota bacterium
CGTCGACGTCAGGTTGTGACAGGGCCTCCGCGAGATCCGTGGTCACGTGAGGGATTTCATATTGATCGGCGACGGACCGAGTTTGATCTAATTCCAAACCCACCAATGACACACACTCCACACCATCGATGTTCTTGATTCCGTCCAGATGCTTTTTACCAAAAGCGCCAGCGCCAGCCAACACAACTTTCATGGGTCACTCCGGTGTTAGGTTTTGTTTTCTAAGATCATGTGTCCAACAGCGGTGTTGGATGCCGGCACATGATAGAAGCGATGAAGTTCGTTCACTTCCTTGTCCAACGCACCGCGCATTACAAACCACATCACAAGCTCGATGCCTTCCGCCCCTGCATTGCGCATGTACTCTACGTGAGGCATATCCGATAGTTTTTCCGGCTCGGTAACCAGCCGCTCCATAAAGTCTGCATCAAAGTCTTTATTGATTAAGCCTGCTCTTGGCCCCTGAAGCTGATGACTCATACCCCCGGTACCCCAGATTTGGACATTCAAGTCCTCGTCAAAACTCTCCACCGCCCGACGGATGGCCTTTCCGATTTGGTAGCAGCGCCGCCCTGAAGGAGGTGGGTACAAAACGACATTTACTGCGAATGGAATTACCAGGCAGGGCCACTCGCTCGGCTGATTGAACATCAAAGATAAAGGTACGCTTAAACCATGATCGACTTCCATTTCATTAATAATCGTGAGATCAAAATCTTCTTGAATGACAGACTGACTGATGTGCCATGCAAGATCGGGATGCCCATGCACTTCTGGTACTGGTCTAGCCCCCCATCCTTCATCGGCGATACCAAAACGCTCGCCGCAGCCAATAGCAAAAGTCGGAATGAACTTCATATCAAAGGCTGTTGCGTGATCGTTGTATACCAAGAACACAACATCAGGTTTTTCTTTGGCAATCCACTCTCGTGAAAACTCATAACCCTTAAACAAGGGCGCCCAATAGTCGGTCTCCGTTTTACCCAAGTCCATGGCTGCACCAATTGCGGGCACATGAGAAGTAGCAACACCTGCGGTAATTCTAGCCATCAATCCGACTCCTCCGTGTAGCGATTACCTTCCACTGAGCGACCACCGGAAATCATCATGGCTCGGTAGTCCTGAGGCGACATACCCGTCATCTTTGAGGCACCTACTTCGAAAGACTCCTCATCGGTAAAAAACAATTTACCAAAAAAGTACACGTTTCCCCCAAGGCTGATGACACGATTGTAGTCTCGGGCCATCACCGCCTCTTTTTGGTCGTCCGACATCGGAAAACGATCCAAGTAGGCTTTTTCATCGCTTAAGAAGCTCACCCGATTTTCCTCTTTCATCAAAGAATAAAAAAACTGATTCAAATGATAGCCTCGACGAGCTTGTGTGGAATCGAAGATCGTAGTGCCTGGGATGTTTAAGTAAGGTTTTTTTAGGGCCATTACAATTCCTCCGGCCAATAAAGTCGCATTGGGTTGTCTACCAACAGTTTTTTCTGGAGCTCAGCATTCATCGCAATCTTGGGAACAAAATCCACCAGCTTGCCATCGTCTGCCATATGAGATTTCATGTTTGGATGCGGCCAGTCGGTACCCCACAACACGCGATCGGGAAAGGCCTCCACCACCTGTTTTGCAAATGGAATCACATCTGCATAGCTCGGTGGTCCCTCTAGACTCAATCTATCCGGGCAGCTCACCTTCGTCCACATGTTTGGGTTCTCATGGAGCAGTGACATGAACTGATCAAACTCTGGGCCGTTTGGATCTTTGCCCACGTCAGGCCTTCCCATATGATCAAACACCACAGTACCTGGTAGTGACAGTAGAAAATCGTACAAAGCAGGCAAGTCCTGGGCCTCAAAATAGATGACGAGGTGCCAACCCATGGACTGAATGCGCTCCCCTATCTCCATCAGCGTATCGTGGGGCAACGCATCCACAAGTCGCTTTACAAAGCTGAACCTGACACCCCGAACTCCTGCTTCATGCAGGGCGTTGAGCTCGGAGTCGGTGACGTCTTTCTTCACTGACGCTACACCACGGGCCTTTCCATCTGAATGCATCATCGCATCAACCAAAGCGCGATTGTCCGAGCCATGACAGGTAGCTTGTACTATCACGTTACGTTCAAATCCTAAATGGTCACGTAGTGCCCACAGTTGATCCTTTGATGCATCACAAGGTGTGTATTTTCGCTCCGAAGCATAGGGAAAAGTCTCTCCCGGACCGAAGACATGGCAATTAGCATCCACGGCACCGGCAGGTACGACGAATTCTGGCTTTGATGGACTTTGGTGAAAGACCATCCAGTCATGGTCCATTTTGAAGGGTTCGTTCATCGCCCCTGTGCCTTCAAATGAGAATCGAGCCTTGGGTAAACTCGTCTCGCATTCAGTTCAAAAATTTTGTGTCGGTCTTCGTCGCTGAGATCCAGGTGGTCCACGTAACGTTTGGTATCATCAAAATAGTGGCCGGTTTCCGGATCAATTCCCCTTACGGCACCCACCATCTCCGACGCAAACAGCACATTATCCACATCGATGACTTCAAAGAGCAGGTTGATACCTGGCTGGTGATAGACGCAGGTATCAAAAAACACATTTTTCATCACATGATCGGAGAGCTGGGGCTTCTTTAACATGTCTGCGAGGCCACGATAACGTCCCCAGTGATAGGGCACCGCACCGCCGCCATGAGGAATAACAAATCTAAGCTCAGGAAATTCGGCGAACAAATTTCCTTCAAGCAACTGCATAAAGGCGGTGGTGTCAGCATTCATATAATGAGCACCCGTTGCGTGAAAACACGGATTGCAACTACCCGACACATGAATCATGGCTGGCACATCCAATTCCACCAACTTTTCATACATGGGATACCAGTATCCGTCGGTCAGAGGCGGAGAGGTCCAATGACCGCCAGAGGGATCTGGGCTGAGGTTGCATCCCACGAAACCCAGTTCCGTCACCGCTCGTTCAAGCTCTTGGATGGGACCATCCAAGGACTCCCCGGCCACTTGCGGTAACTGAGCACCACCGACAAAGTTTTCCGGATACAAATCCACCACGCGCTTAATTAAGTCATTGTTCGCTCTAGCCCAAGCCATACCGGTCTGCGTGTCACCAATATGGTGGGCCATGGCAGAGGCCCGTGGCGAGAAAATGGTTAAGTCCGCACCCCGCTCTTTTAATAGTTTGAGCTGATTTTGTTCAATGCTCTCGCAAATTTCGTCATCGCTGATGTTTGCCGAAACCGGCGGCGGCAATGATGGATCTTCCAGCCGTGCTAACTGGCCCTTGCGAAACTCTTGATGCCCATCGGGGGCCGTTGTGTAATGACCGTGACAATCAATAATCAACATGCTTAGCCTCCCTCTGACACATAGACACGACCTTGCATCAGTTTTCGCGCGGTCCTAAGCAACGCCGATCGCATAACGGTCCATTGTCCGTCGTCTTGAGCCACGTTGATCTCCACCGTAAAACGTCCACTGGGGTGCTCGATGTCCAACTCACCTCCCCCTAGGATATCCGCAACGCCCTCGACGACGGTGCCAGGGATACAGCAGGCAGCAGCAACACTGGCCGCACCCAGTACACCAATGGACTGGTGCACACGATGAGGAATAAATGTACGGGTGGTAACAACACCGTTTTGTTTGGCCGGCGCAATCAAACTCATTTTTGGCACAGTCTTATCTTTTACATCCCCCAGATTCATCTTGGGCCCCATCTCAAGCCGAATGGACTCTATGGTTTGTTTAAGTACATCGTCCGCCTCAAGTTCTTCCGGAGCTTCATAACCACTCCTACCCAAATCCGACGCCCGAATCAAAACCACGGGCATTCCATTGTCGACACAGGTCACTTGGACTCCTTGAACCTCATCTACAACGTTACCCGTTGGCAACAGGGCGCCGCAGTTGGAGCCTGCGACATCGGCGAAATCAAGCATCACTGGCGCTGCGGTACCGGGTACGCCATCGATAGCAGCATCACCTTCATAGCTCACGGTGCCATTGGGGGTCGCAACTTGAGCCACCGCGATGCCGCCGGAATTCAACATACGAATCCGAACGGTGGTTATACCGTTTTGTGCCTGAACGAGACCTTTCTCGATGGCAAAAGGCCCCACGCCGGCTAAGATGTTGCCGCAATTTTGCCCATCGCTGACCAGAGCCTTATCCACCACAACCTGCAAAAAAAGATAATCCACATCAGCTCGGGCGTCTTGCGACTTTGCA
>JBCCFQ010000419.1:0-4230 GCA_039029655.1 Pseudomonadota bacterium
GTCCGTTGTCAACCAAGTATGACGACTACCACAAATGTAGTCCCGGTGACTGGACCACTCATAATCAATTGGATCACGAACCAGTTTGCCTTCAAGGGGATTTCGGTGAATGTATCGCACCAGCGTTGTCATGTATTCCTCGCTCAACACATACATAGCCCGATGACGACGCTCGAACAGATGACCAGTTCGCTCGTATTTCTTGTTGAACCACCTAGCATATTGAGTGCATAACCACCGGATTAGCCTTCCCAGTGGCACTTCGTTTATTTGAATTGCGAGGTGAACATGATTGGTCATCCAACAATACGAATGCAGGCTGCATTCATATTGTTTGAGACCTGACGAAAGTAACGCTTCCCAGGAAGCCCGGTCTTCAGTCTGTCTAAATATGGGTGCTCGATTATTACCCCTGAGAATAACGTGATAAAAACCACCGGGCACATGAATACGTCGTCGTCTAGGCATCCTTGCCTCCTAAAGTTCCTTTCTACTAAATCTAGTCTATCGACTTGATATGTCAATTAAGTCATGACCGGTACCTGTTCGTGACCTAGTTCACGATTACCCAACACCCAAAAGCGATACAATGCCTATATAAGAGAGTAGGTGTAGATGCAATGGATGTAAGGACAAAAGGACTGCCCCGCGGTTTCTCACGAGTTTGGTTTGTTTTAGCTATCGTCTTTGTGTCGGCCTGTGGATCAGGCAACGTGCCAGGTCCCAATGTCGCGCCTACCGTCAGCGGCTTTACCGCGACACCTGTCGACGGCACGCGCAATGTCACATTTGCTTGGCAGGTGACGGATCCTAACGGTGACTCACTCACTTGCGACCTTGACCTTTTTGGGGACGGAGCAGAGATTGTCACGTTTAACAACTGTGGCAATACCTCAACCCAGGTGGAAACCTACCCCGATGTAGGTCGATTCTCCCCGACTCTAACCGTCACAGACAGCTCGGGCGAAAGTGCAACCGCAAATACAACCGTCAGCGTTGGCCGAGAGGTATTTGATCTCAGAGATCCACGAAATGATGTAACCATCACCGACAACGCGGTCAATGTATTCGCGTTTCCGATACAGGGAGAGTCATTTGACGGAGACATCATCGCAAACATCGATGGTCAAGACTATCCCATGCCCTTGAAGTCTAGAGCCAACTGTCTTTCATGTGTGGGCAGTAGTTCCGGTTACACCGGATATCAGGTTGCGATCCAACCCATTGGTCGACGCGGCACATTCCCACTTGAAGTGAGAGCGGTGGATGCCTCGGGTGTCGTGTTTCGGGACACACGAACCATTGTCTACAATGAACAACCTGTTTTGGGAGAGTTTCCACTGGTTAGTCTCTCGGTAGCGCGCCCCACACTCCCCTTCGTTCTGGACTGCAGCGACGATGACCCAGACAACCCGCCCATCATTAGAGTAATGGATGGAGATACCGTCATCCTGGAAGAAACGGCGCCAGTGGATACCGTCCTCACCCTAAGTGACGGCTTTGTTGACGTTACCTGTACTGACTCCGATGGTCAGAGAGATCGTTTTGTCCGTGACTTTGTCATCAATGACAGCCCACGGTTTACGGACCTGGCAACGGTACCGGGGACCATCGAAACCACGGACGGTGATCGCATCATCTATCGCACTGATGAGGGTATTTGGCTATTTACCCTCGCTACCAATACCACCGAAGAGATCACCATTCCCAACGAATTCAGTTTCCGCGAAGCGTTTTTGGTACCCAATGGCTATCTCTTGCAACTCAGACCTTTTGCAGGCGGTCTCAGCGTGTTTAGCTTCCAAAATGGGACACTTCAAGAAATTGGCGTGGGCACCCTTAGGGTGTCCGGTGACTTCGGCTTATACGGACCAACCTTTGATGCCTTCACCTTGCACAACTTTGCAACCGGTGTGACGACACCGGTGGGGCTGCCTCTTAATACGACTGAAGTCAGTTTGAGTTCCAGTGGTGCCATTGCAGGAAATCTGAGTAACTGTGATGTGTACGTTTGGCGAAATGGCGTGTTTACCCAACTCGTCATCCGACCCGATCGTTGTGGCAGTGCAGTCAGAACAGACGGCAACACGGCCGCCTACGAATCACGTGCTAGTACGTCTATCCAAGCGCCAGGCAGTGTCGCCATACACGATCTAGTTTCCGAAACCATACTCGATGACACCTGGGAAACCCGAGATGTCAGAAGCGGTATCGACGTTCGCGATGGCTGGGTCGCGTTCCCCGGTTTGATTGATGACGTCTGGCACTTGTTTATGCGTGATCCAGGGGGCGTCACAACCGAAATCGCCCTATTCGATCAACCCAGCGTACTTATCACGCTTGGGGATAATGGACAGGCCGTATTTCGACTCGGTAATCTTCAACTGACGCGACAAACCGACTATGTCGGCTCGGTAGCAACGGGCGTAGTCGATCTTGGGATTTCCTTCGGCACAACCCTCTGGGCCAATGGTACCTTTTATCGCTACTCCGGAAGTAGCCTGCTTGAAATTAACACCAATTAGCCTAGGTACCGGTCATGACTATATTGACTTTTTCGATCCAGTACATTCGCAGTTTGCATAGTTTGATGGACGGCGGCCGCAGCAAGTAAGCGTTTCTTCAGTGACTTCGACAGGGTTTTGTCTTCGAGATGCTGTCCCACCGACTAAATAGGTCAATTAAGTCATGACCGGTACCAGATTTATTTAGATGTAGTCCCAAGCACGCATGTTCTCTTCGAGATGCTGGATGGATGTAGTACCCGGTATCACAACGATGTTGGGCGATCGACGTAGCAACCAGGCCAAAGCTTCCTTCGCTGGCAATGCCGCACCCGGTTTCATCGGGTTCGCACCGAGTGGGCCGTAAGGGATGAATGCAATGCCACGCTCTGCGGTGTAATCCACCAAGTCACTTTGGCCGAGTTCTGCTTGGTTAAATCGATTTTGCACGGTAGCAATTGGCGCAACACTCAAGGCTCGATGGAGCTGACCTTGATCCACGTTGGAAAGTCCAATGAACCGAATCTTTCCGGCTTCGCGCGCAGCCTCCAAAGCCGCCACAGAAACCTCGATATCGGTGTTAGGGTCGACGCGATGCAGCTGGAATAGGTCTATTTGATCAAGCCTCAAATTGGTGAGTGCGTCATCAATTTGCCGGGTCAGCGTTTCGGGTGAGCCATCGACCACGATCTGATCTATCGCGGGTTTATCTACGCCACCTTTGGTGGCAATGAATACCTCATTGGCATACGGATACAGTGCCTCCGCGATAATTTTGTCGGCCCACTCGGGTCCATAAGACCGTCCTGAGTCGAAAAAATTGACGCCAAGCTCAACGGCGCGTTGCAGCAGCGCCTTTCCGTCTTCCCAATGCGCGTAAGGACCAAAGTTGCCCGGCGTCCCGGTGAGACGCATCGCGCCGTAGCCCAGTCGATTCACGGTGTGCTTGCCGCCAATTTTGAATTCTCGATTAGTGTTTGTTGCGGTCATTGTCGTTTCCTTTGGATGTTCATGTTTCGGTTGAGCCTTACTATCCACCGGAATCAATTAATTTGGTAGACAGATAATAAGAATCTCTGTTATACGTATTACGTATGGCTAAGACTGTTGACCGGATCTCCCTGCTAGAAACCTTTGTGCGGATTGCCGATACCGGCAGCCTGAGCGCGGCGGCTCGTGACCTTGGCTTATCACAACCTTCCGTCAGCCGGCAGCTTCAAGAACTGGAGACCCGGTTCAAGACGCAACTGATACGGCGCACCACGCATTCCCTGGCCTTGACTGATGCCGGCGCCGATCTTCTCGCCGATGCACGAACAATGATCGACGGTTGGGAATCCCTTGAGGAGAAGCATCTTGAGGTCGATGGCGGGACAAACGGCAAACTAAAAATTGTCGCGCCAATCGCACTCGGTCAGTTGCACTTGGCTACGGTGGCTTGGCGGTTCCAGCGCGAACATCCAGGGGTCTCGATTACCTGGCAGCTAGAAGATGATCCTATTCGGTTCTCTGAGGTTGGCTGTGATTGTTGGATTAAGGTCGGCGCTGTCCCCGATGAAACACTCATTGTCCGAAGACTCGGTTCCGTACAACGCTTATTGGTGGCGTCTGAAAAATTCGTTAAGAAATATGGACAACCCAAGACGCCCAAGGTGGCCGAACGGTTGCCCTTAGTCGCTCTAGCGCCCTTTGAGGGTGGCCAAATACCGCTGACTTACAAACGAAA
>JBCCFQ010000420.1:0-4228 GCA_039029655.1 Pseudomonadota bacterium
CCAGTCCCAACGATCTTCATTACGAGGAAATTGACCAAACCACCGGGCTTATAACGGCGGAGGGTGAAACGCCGTATCACGGCGACTACTCCATGATTCCTCCAATCCGTGTGTCGGTTGACGGCAGTCTGGTTTTGATCGGAAGCGGGGACTTGTTCGATGCCAACGATATGACTTGGGTAGCAGCATTACCACGGCAAGTGACGGATATGGAATGGCTTAACGATGGACGAATCGTATCCATCAGGCCCAACGGTGCAGATACAGCGTTAGAAACCTACGACGCGAGCTACCAGGTTGCCACGAGTGCCGTGGTGGACGGGCTGCCCACTTCGATGCACAGATATGGCGATACCATTGTGATAGTGACCGAGGCATCAATACCAGCATTTACTGTGGTTACGCCGTAACGCCAATCTAACGCCTCGGGATAACAGGATGTTTGTTCGATGACGGAACGCAACACGCAAGTCAGAGCTTTCACGTTGAAAGCCATGGTTGTCCAACTGCTCGTTTGCGGATCGTTGTTTCTAAACGGATGTGGGGGAGGGTCGGATCGCCCCATCGAGATTGATCCCGAAGAGATGATTCCAGAGCCAATCATGGTTATCGTTGCAACGCCCGAAGGCTTGTCTGTAGACCGAGGCAGCAACGTTGTCTTGTCCTTCAACGTAGCCGTTGATCCAAACTCCGTCGCAAATGCAGTTGACTTTGTCGATGCGATGGGTAACTCAGTTGTGCTTGCGGAAACCATAGTGGCGGATGCCACGATCACCTTAGTGCCTGCGATCAAGCTATTTCAAAGTAGCAGTTACACGGTTTCTGTTTCGGATGAGATAAGAAGTCTTGAAGGTGGGGTCGCGGAACAAGAATTCTCCGTCGAATTTACAACGGCAGTCAGTACCTGGCAACCACCAACGGCCTATGAGCAAAACGCTGGTACGACACGAACGTCTATCAATGAACGTGGTGATGCAATAACCGTAACAGGGAGACGGGACCCGGTAACGACTCAATGGGACATACTTGCCTATCGCCGGACCAGTGGCGAATGGTCCTCCGGCGAGATCATCAGTGAACTTACTAACAATGGCGTGCCGCAAGTTGCGATGAACAACAACGGTGACGCAGTCGCAATATGGCCTCGGCATTCTGATGATGAAATCGCCGTCGCAGAACATACCGATGGGCAATGGGTTGCTCCCTGGACAATCAACTCTCCAGAAACCCGCAATATGGCCCTCGCCATGCGCGATGATGGTTATGTCATCATAGTTTGGTCTGACGGCGACGACATCAGGACTGCTGAGCGCAGAGATGGAGAATGGACTGCATCGCTGTTGGCTTCAAATCGAGATCTGGAGTTCCCTACCATCGATTTGAATGCAAAAGGGGAAGGCATTATCACGTGGAGGGATGAACTGGTGACGAACCGTACTTACGTCATCAAAGCATCTATGCTGAGGGACGGTGTATGGGAAAGTCCGGTGTCAGTTAGCCATGAGCGGGCTGTAGAGCGATTCCATGATGTTGCTCTGGACGACGACGGGAACATTGTTGTGGTTTGGGAGTCAGACATCGACCCCGTGGCAGTGGCCTATCGTAACGCTTACAGAGATGGTCGATGGCGAGGCGTTGAGAGAATCGCGCCCGACATATTGTTTTCGAGGCGACCTGTTGTTGCAATGGCGGAGAATGGCGAGGCGGTGATTGTTTGGAATCAGTTTGAAAACTATGGTTTTCCCACCAACGTAGCCTATAGTCAATACCGTGACGGTGTTTGGCAACCAGCGGTTATCTTGGGTGAAGGTTACTCTCCCATGGTGGCCATGAATGCCAAAGGCGACACTACGGTGGTTTGGGAACGATATACATTTCCCGACCCGAACCGACGGCTGATGATGGCACAGAGCATTGATGGTGTGTGGGCATCAGAGACGGTTTTCTCCATAAGCGACAATACGCTCAACGTGTTGTTGTACAGTCTTAAGAGCACAAGAAACGGGGACATGTTACTGACGTGGCGCCAGACCGATGCAGGAGTTTGGTTTCAGTATCGTAGTGGCTTCGAGTAGTAAGTTTGTTAGCGGCAAGTTGTTAGGCTTGGGCACGCAGGCCGATTGGTGTCGACTATTGACGGTGATTTCCAACTACAAAAAGGGCTCCATCCTTAGAGCCCTTGTATCCGCACGATCTTAGTCGTGAAATCGTTTTAGAGATGGCTAAGACCCAATAACACGCCCGTCCTTTTTGGTGAGGACAATGGTGCAGTCACGTGGAATTGTTACCCCATCGGTGGGTGCCGGGAAGTTTGTTGCCGTTGGATCGCCGTTCCCTGGGTGCTGCATGTTGATCATGGCTGTTTTTCGGTTTGGCGTTAGAGTAAAGCCGGTAATTTCGTCGCTGGCAACGCCAACAAATAGACGCTTACCCTGCGGTGCCTCACCGGGTCGTACTTTTTGTGTGGTATCAAACACAGTGAGTTGATCCTGCAAGCCGTCGGGCTGACCACCATCCGTACCGATAAACAGTCGCCCTGCGGGGTCGACGTAAGCTGCGTCCGGATCCGTATAGACTTCTTCGGTGTCTCTGCTTTGTGAGGCCAGGGCAAAGAAATCCCACTTAAATTGTCGACCTATGCCATCGCCAAGATCACGGGTTCTAATGATATGGCCATCGCTGTTGGGTGCTTCGAGGTTAGCCACATTGGGCGTTTCGCGCCTGGAATTGTTGGTCAAAGTCCAGAACACTGTGTCACCATCGGGACCCATCGCCGACCATTCCGGCCGATCCATTGGGGTTGCGCCAACGATATCTGCAGCGACCCGTGTGTTGAGCAACAGCTCGGCCTGGTTGGCGAAACTTTCCGTAAGCAGTGGGTTTTGGTTCCTGGCGAGAGGTAGCCATTCACCGGTGCCGTCTGAGTGGAAACGGGCTACGAACAGCGTACCTTCCGCGAGGGGGCTAACACCCCGAGCAATGGAATCCCGCCAGGGATCTTTAGACACAAACTTGTAGCAGTAATCAAAGCGTTGATCGTCGCCCATATAGCAATGAACTCTGCCGCCGGCTTCTCGGATGGCGATGGCTTCATGTTTGAAATTGCCAAGGGCCGTGTGTTTGACGGGTTTGGCGTTGGGGTTTTGTGGATCAATTTCTACGATCCAGCCGAAACGATTGTGCTCGTTCGCGTAGTCTGGGTTAGAGATATCAAAGCGCTCATCGAACACATGCCAGCCGTAGCCAAAACCATCGGCCGAGAAACCATAGCGTTCTTGCTTTTCAGTAAGCACGTAATCCGGATTGTTGTAGCCGAAATAACCATTGAAGTTTTCTTCACAGGTAAGGTAAGTACCCCAGGGTGTGAAGCCACTGCCGCAGTTGTTGACGGTGCCCATGGGTTCATTTTGAGCCGCATTTTCAAGGTACTCCGTTCCTGCCACGGGACCATCGAATCGAACCGGCGTATTTACGGT
The DNA here is from genome assembly GCA_039029655.1 of Pseudomonadota bacterium. GTDB lineage: Bacteria > Pseudomonadota > Gammaproteobacteria > Steroidobacterales > JBCCFQ01 > JBCCFQ01. Next base: position 3,477 of record JBCCFQ010000420.1, read on the forward strand.
AATCCGACGATTCCGATTGTCGAATTTGACGCCCCAGGCACCGGAACTGTCTTGTTGAACCCTGACAACAGCAACGCCGTGGCCAGCTTGGGATAAGCGGACGTCATCCAGAGTCTCGGGGAACTTCCTTTCCGATCAAATGGGTGTTACGACCAAACTCGTGGTTAATACAAAGCATACCGTCTTGGTTCGAGAAACTGCCAAAGCCGTTGTCTTGGGGGAATAGCCACATGCCGTCGTGGCCGATACCAATTTGATTTTCCTGCTCGGCGGCAGTTGGGCGGATGCTTGGGTCGCCGGTGTACTCTGGTACGCCCGGTTTGATCGGTGTGCCCCATGGGATCAAGACTTGGTATTCATAGTCGCTTGAGATGACCGGGACAGTGCCGTCCACGCTTTCCTCGGCGTACTTCGCAATCGTAACCGGTTCAAACTCCACAAGACCGTTGCGCGCAGGTTTGTTTGCGGGCGCGCTCTGAGCGAACAAGTCCTGGGGCACTAGGAACCCGGTAACCGCCGCAGCAAGGCCTCCGCGCAATATGTCGCGGCGTGAAATGTACTCGGTAACAACTTCCGAAAAGGGTGTATTGCCGGACCGATTGGTGGGTATGTCTTCGTGTTGATCATGAAGTGCGGCGTTGTCGCCATCAAATGCTTCAGGTTTCATTTACTACTTTCCTCCGGTGGTAGTGAGCCATTCGTTTTTTTATTTCTCATCCATTTTTTGCGGCCGCCCTTCGTTGGTTTTTTTC
>JBCCFQ010000421.1:0-4227 GCA_039029655.1 Pseudomonadota bacterium
CCAACATAAGAGCGGTATTAGCAACCTCAGAACCAATAGCTCCCAAACCAATGACACCTAGCGTTCTACCGGGTAACTCATGTCCGACGAAGCGTTTTTTGCCTACCTCCACGTCCCGGTCCAAACTTTCGGCAGGTAGTTGCTTTACGTACTCCCAAGCTGGACAGATGTTTCTTAAACCCAGAAAAAGCCCAGCAATGACAATCTCCTTTACCGCGTTGGCATTGGCACCTGGCGCATTAAACACTGGAACTCCCTTTTGACTCAGAGCGTCTACCGGAATGTTATTGACGCCCACGCCAGCTCGTGCCACCGCCTCCACACTGTCTGGTATTTCATCCAGATTCAATGGGTGGGAACGAAGTAAGATAGCGTTGGGATGAGCACTGTCCGATGACACTTCATAACCTGCCCTAGGGAACCGTTTCAGCCCCTGAAGGGAAATATTGTTAAATGTCTTAATCCTAAACGTCACAATAAACTCCTAGCCATGTTCCCGTTCAAAGTCGGCCATAAACTCAATCAATGCATCCACACCAGATCGCGGCATAGCGTTGTAAATGCTGGCCCGCATGCCTCCAACAGAACGATGCCCTTTCAAGTTAGTCAAACCCCGTTCAGCCGCTTGATCCAAAAACAAGCCATCCAGATCTGGACCGGCCAACACGAATGGCACGTTCATCCATGACCGGTAAGCGGGGTCCACGGGATTCGAATAAAAGTCTGACGAATCGATGGCACTGTATAAGGCCGCAGCCTTAGCTCGATTTAACTCTCCCATGACCTCCAATCCGCCTTGATTTTCTATCCATTCAAAAACCAAACCCGCCACATACCACGCAAACGTGGGCGGCGTGTTGGACATAGACCCGGTTTCGGCCATCACTTGATAGCTTAACAACGTTGGCATGGACTGAGATGACTTCTCCAACAAATCCCGCCTCACAATCACCAACGTCAATCCCGCAGGCCCGATGTTTTTCTGGGCCCCTGCGTATACCAAACCAAATCGAGAAACATCCAGAGGTCGTGACAATAACGTCGAGGAGGCATCGGTGACCAAAGGGCAGTTATCAACTTCAGGTATTTCCAGAAACTCAACACCTGCAATGGTCTCATTCAAGGTAAAGTGAAAATAGGCGGGGTCTGAGGATAGACGCCAACTGTCGGGTTTTGGCACGGTTGTAAAGTTGCTGCTCTCGCCACTGGCCACCACATTGACGTTGCAAAACTTCGACGCTTCCTTAATGGCTTTTTTTGACCAGCTCCCTGTATTGAGATAATCCGCAGTGCCCGTACTGCCGCACAAATTGAGGGGTATCGCAGAGAATTGTAAGGTGGCGCCGCCTTGCAGAAACAACACCGCATAATCATCGGAAATGCTGAGAATGCGCCTCAATGTCTGTTCAGCGTTGCCCGCAATCTCCGAGAACACTGGGCCTCGGTGACTCATCTCCATGACCGACATACCGCTATCATGGTAATCAAGCAACTCGGATTCAATCCGCGACAAAACTGATTCGGGTAGTGCGGCTGGCCCAGCACTAAAATTGTAAACTCTAGACATCGTGTCCGACCTCGTTGGGGAGTACTACTACAAAGGGTGGTGCAGCGTCGTTTTTTAAGGCTCCGATGTTTCCTCTTCTTCCTCGGATAGAGTTTCCACTCGCGCCAAACCCACCAGTGAGTCAGAGTCGCTCAGACGGATTAGCCGAACACCTTGCGTGTTGCGCCCCATAACGGAAACATCTTGAACTGGCGTACGCACCAGTGTGCCATTGCTGCTGATGAGCATGATCTCATCTTCTTCCTTAACCTGAAGCGCCGAAACCATGGCACCGTTTCGGGCCGAGGTTTGCACCGCGATGATGCCCTGACCACCGCGCCCTTGCACCGAAAACTCTTCCGCCGGTGTGCGTTTACCGTAACCGTTCTCGGTGGCAAGCAACAAAGTCTCTTCTTTCAAGATAATCAAGGCGATGACTTTGCTATCCGCCGCCAGCTTAATACCGCGAACCCCCGCGGCCGTTCGGCCCATGGGACGAACATCAGACTCAGGAAAGCGAATTGCTTTGCCGTTGGATGCGCAAATTACGATATCGTCATCGCCATCGGTAATCTTCGCAGCAACCAGCTGATCGTCATGACGCAACCCTAAAGCAATGATGCCGTTGCTTCGTGGTCGAGAAAAAGAAGACAGCGGCGTCTTCTTGACAGTACCAAGACTCGTCACCATAAACACAAAACGGTCATCGTCGTATTCACGTACCGGCAGCACAGCCGTGATCCGTTCCCCTTCTTCCAGGGGCAAGAGATTCACAATAGGCCGCCCCCGGGCACCCCGTCCGGCGGCCGGAAGATTGTAAACCTTCAACCAATACAACTTGCCGCGACTTGAAAAGCACAACAAAGTGTCGTGGGTATTAGCCACAAACAACTTCTCAATAAAGTCTTCGTCCTTAACTCGGGCCGCCGCTTTTCCTCGACCCCCGCGACGCTGTGCCTGGTAGGCCGACAAGGGTTGGCTTTTTGCGTAACCCGAATGAGACAAGGTCACCACCACGTTTTCTTCGGAAATCAGATCCTCTACAGTGAGATCGGAGTGATCCTCAGTGATTTCCGTGCGTCGCTCGTCAGCAAACTCTTCTCGCACCGCGTGCAACTCTTCCCGGATGACTTCCGCCAAACGGTCTGGGTTGGAAAGAATCTCAAGTAGTTCATGAATAATGTCAATTAACTCTTTGTATTCATTAACTATCTTTTCTTGTTCCAACCCCGTTAATTTGTTTAATCGTAACTCCAGGATGGACTGAGCTTGGGCCTCGGATAGACGATAACCTTCGTCAGAAAGCCCGTACTCTGGATTTAAATCTTTCGGACGAGTGGCATTTGCACCGGCCCGTTCCAGCAGTTCCGTAACCACACCGGGCTTCCAAACCGGTGCCAACAATTTCTGCCGGGCCTCTGCAGGAGTCTTGGAAGTTTTGATGAGTTCTATGACTTCATCAATGTTAGCCAAAGCCACGGCCTGCCCTTCTAGCAAATGGGCCCGGTCTCTGGCTTTACGCAGCTCGTACAAAGAACGACGGGTGACAACCTCGCGACGATGACGTAGAAATTCTGACAATATGTCTTTGACGTTCAGCAATCGAGGCTGGCCATCCACCAACGCCACCATGTTGATACCAAAAACAGACTGCATCATGGTTTGCTTGTAGAGGTTATTCAGCACCACGTCGCCGTTTTCACCACGACGCAATTCGATCACCATCCGCATGCCGTCTTTGTCCGACTCGTCTCTTAGTTCGGAGATTCCCTCGATGCGTTTCTCTTTGACCAGTTCTGCAATTTTTTCAAGTAACCTGGCCTTGTTAACCTGGTACGGCAACTCCGTCACCACAATGGACTGACGGTTGCTGCTCAACTCCTCAAAGTGGGTACGAGCTCTCACGAAGATACGTCCGCGACCTGTGCGATAGGCATCTCGAATGCCTCTGGCACCGTTGATCAAACCGGCAGTGGGAAAATCCGGCCCAGGTAGGAATTGAAGTAAGTCTGTCAGCGCAATATCTGGGTCATTCAACACCGCAATACTGGCGTCAATGACTTCCCCCAAGTTATGAGGCGGGATATTGGTGGCCATACCCACGGCAATACCTGCGGAACCGTTCACCAATAAATTGGGGATACGGGTGGGCAACACCCCGGGCTCAGACTCGGATTCATCGTAGTTGGGAATAAAGTCGACGGTCTCTTTGTCGATGTCCGCCAACAGCTGCGCCGCGATCTTCGCCATACGGACTTCGGTGTATCGCATGGCGGCAGGCGCATCACCGTCCACCGAACCAAAGTTACCTTGGCCATCCACCAGCATGTAGCGCATGGAAAATGGCTGGGCCATCCGCACAATGGTGTCGTAAACCGCAGTATCACCATGAGGGTGATACTTACCAATGACGTCACCCACCACCCGGGCGGACTTCTTGTAGGGTTTGTTATAGTCGTTACCCAGCTCGCGCATTGCATGCAACACCCGTCGATGGACAGGTTTGAGTCCATCGCGGACATCGGGCAAAGCACGTCCCACGATCACGCTCATGGCGTAATCGAGGTAGGACTGTTTCATTTCGTCTTCGAGGTTTACCGGGAGGATTTCCCGCGCGAATTCGACCATAGTGTGAGCACTATTTCCTTACAAACTAACCGGTGAAATTAGGGTGATTCAGG
>JBCCFQ010000422.1:0-4212 GCA_039029655.1 Pseudomonadota bacterium
CACGATTCGTGCTATATAGATATTGCTCAAAACACTAGACGCCCAAAGAAGGCGTTCTCAGTCCTACAGGTTTGGGGGAGTGAGGTTGAGCAAACAAGACAATAAAAATAATAAAAGCGGACAACCGACAATAATAATAAAAATGATTAAAGCATTGTGCTAAACCCCGCAATAGCGGGGTTTTTTATTTCCGTTTGTCGTGCTTGTTCAGCGTGGAAGTTTGCTTGGTCTTTCGACGTTGCAGTAATGGACCAGGATTGGCTTTTTTACCTCGTACCCGCAGCGATTCTGGGAGTACGACGGTTTGAATGTTTGCTTGCTTGTCGCGCATAGGGGAACTACCAACAGCGATGTTTACGTCTTTCTATTGTAGGTAGTTTGTGTGCTTTGGTCGTGATCAAGTTCACACATGCCAAAGCCGATAACCTTATGTAAATAGACATATCCTATGAACATGAGTGCTATAATTTCCAGTTTCTACTATTGCGAGAACACCATTTGACACAAACGTCAGCGACTATCCTTCCTCGGGAAGCGCACTGTGTATCTCGATCTGAAATTTCCACCAACGCTTTGAAAGTTCTCAATCGGTTGGCCGAGGCGGGGTTTCAATCCTTTCTTGTAGGTGGTGGGGTGAGAGATTTGCTCTTGGGTCGAAGGCCTAAGGACTTTGATATCGCGACCGATGCCCGACCCGAACAGGTTCGTGAGTTGTTTAGAAACTGTCGCCTTATCGGGCGTCGTTTTCGACTGGCTCACATCCACTTCGGCAGAGACATCATTGAAGTTGCGACCTTCCGGAGCGAGGCTGGCGCTCAGGTGGACGAGGTCACAGACAGCGGCCGAATTCTGCGAGACAACACCTACGGGGATATCGAGTCCGACGTATGGCGGCGTGATTTCACCGTGAATGCCCTGTACTACGATTCCCAGGCCAAAAGCATTTGGGACTATGTGGGTGGCGTCGATGATGTCCAATCAAGAATACTACGATTGATCGGCGACCCCGCCGTTCGATACACCGAAGACCCAGTGCGTATGCTGAGAGCCGCTCGATTTTCGGCAAAGCTGGAGTTTTCTGTGGATGACAAAGCCTTGTCCGCCATCCCAGGGTGTGTGCATCTATTGTCCGAGGTGCCGGCGGCTAGGAAATACGAGGAAGTGCTTAAATTGTTTTTGTCCGGACACGCCCGTCGATCCCTAGAACAGCTGAGTCATATGGGGCTACTGGGTGCTGTTTTCCCGGTCACCGACTCCCTGTTGAGTGACGCAAGCGAGACAGAGCGAGAATTTCTTTTGGACAGCATGACTAATACGGATCGACGAGTGGCAGACCAGAAGTCGGTGACGCCATTTTTCTTGTTCGGCACTTTACTGTGGCCAGTGATCGAACGCGCAACCAGACGCCTGGAGTCTGACAAAGGGATGCGACCCTCATATGCGCTGCAGGTTGCCACGAGCCGTGTTGTACAACAACAGCAACAGGCCACGGCCATTCCACGAAGGGTAATTGCGCCAATGCGAGAGATGATTGCATTGCAGGCGCGGCTGGTCTTGCCGCAAGGAAAGAGAAGTTGGGCTTTATTGCGGCATCCACGGTTTCGGGCGGCCTATGATTTGCTGGTCCTGCGGGGTGCCAGCGGACTGTTGCAATCAGAATGGTTGGATTGGTGGACTCGGTTGCAGGAGTGTGATGAGTCTCAACAAGGGGAAATGATTCGCAAGGCAGAACGAGAAGGCCCAAAAAAACGCCGTCGTCGCAGGCGTCGTAGACGTCGTCGAGGCGGCACCCAGCAGACTAATGTCGAAAGTCCGTGATGTGTCGGTTTGGTATCCAGCCTATGTCGCTCTAGGGAGTAACCTGGGTGACTCCATGACGACTCTTAAGCTTGCGGTGAAAGAGATGGACGATTTACCGGATACTCGGTTGGTTTGTCAGTCGCCCTGGTATCGAAGTGAGCCATGGGGTACAGAAGATAGACAACCTGACTACTTGAATGGCGTTGCGGGTTTGCTTACCCAATTGTCCGCCTATGAATTACTCCAACGCCTTTTCGATATTGAAACAAGTCATGGCAGGCAAAGGACGACGGGGGAGCGATATAGTGCCCGGACCCTGGACCTAGATCTTTTGTTGTATCACGAGCTAGAGGTGGATAGCGGTGGGTTGACCGTGCCTCATCCCCGTATGCATTTGAGAAATTTCGTGATTTATCCCCTTGCAGACATTGCTCCGACGATTCAGATGGGTAAGCTAGGCATAGTCGCTCACCTTCGAGGGGGGCTGCCGTCCGAGGGTTTAGAGAGAGCCAGCTGAGTTTTAACGTGAATCAACCCCGTTACATTGTCGTGGAAGGGCCTATCGGTGTGGGTAAGACCTCCCTTGCCCGAAAGCTGGCGGACACCCTGGGTGGTGATCTCATTTTGGAGCAAGCAGAATCCAACCCATTCCTAGAACGTTTTTACAGAGAACCTCGTAGTGCCGCGCTGCCTACCCAGCTTTTCTTTCTGTGCCAACGGGCCAGTCAGGTGCAGGCTATGCGTCAGGCAGACATGTTCCAACCCGTGCGGGTGGCTGACTACCTTCTACAAAAAGACAATATTTTTGCACGGTTAACTTTGGATGAAGATGAGTATCGACTGTATGCTCAAGTTTATGAAAAGTTTGCTGTGGATGCGCCGGAACCGGATCTTGTCATCTATTTGCAAGCGCCAGTGAATGTATTGATGGACAGAATTCTGCGGCGGGGTGTGGACTATGAAAGACTCATCGAAGCGGAATATCTAGAGCGGGTTAATGAGGCGTACACTCGGTTCTTCTTTGACTACGACTCCTCACCACTATTGATTGTGAATACGGTGGATTTTGACTTTGAGCAGCGCGAAGAAGACTACCAAGCGTTGTTCGACAGAATACAGTCCATTAATCGCGGTCGCCATTACTATAATCCCATCAGCGCCGCCCTGCTTTAGGCGCGCTCAAACCTAGAGTGAACTCATGAGTAATCCTGGTCTACCCGTAACCATTCGTACGTTGAAAAAAATGAAAGCGGCAGGCGAGAAAATTTCGTGCATTACTGCCTACGACGCGAGCTTCGCGGCTCAGGTTGATGCTGCACAAATCGACGTGACTTTGGTGGGTGATTCCTTAGGTATGGTCGTACAGGGCCACGGGACCCCAGTGCCTGTAACTATCGATCATATCGTTTATCACTGCAAAGCGGTGGCAAGAGGTTTACAAAGAAGCTTGCTCATGGCCGATATGCCCTTCATGAGTTACTCAGATCCCGAGCAGGCCCTCCGCAATGCCGCTCGTTTGATGCAGGAGGGCGGGGCACAGATGGTTAAGCTAGAAGGCGGGCAACTACAGGTCAACGTGGTAGAGAATATGACTGCCCGGGGTATTCCCGTCTGTGCCCACCTAGGTCTAACGCCTCAATCTGTTCACAAGCTGGGGGGATTCTTCGTGCAGGGCAAGCAGCAAGATGCGGCGGATCGCATGCTTGAGGATGCTTTGGCCTTGGAGCAGGCAGGTGCCGACATTGTTTTGTTGGAGTGTGTTCCAGATGCATTGGCGAAACGTATTTGGGAGGCGGTTTCCATTCCCGTCATCGGCATAGGAGCGGGTCCCAATGTAGATGGCCAAATTCTGGTTTTATACGATGTGTTGAATGTGACCAGTGGCAAGAAACCAAAGTTCTCTAAAAACTATCTAACTGAGGGACGCGACGTATTGGGTGCACTTCAAGCTTACAACCGAGAGGTGAAAGAAGTTTTGTATCCAGGAGTGGAACACTATGGATAGGATTTTCACCATATCCGAGTTGCGTGAAAAAACTCAACCGTGGCGTCTTTCTGGAGAAAAAATCGCGTTTGTGCCTACCATGGGGAATCTTCATGAGGGGCATCTGAGTTTGCTAAAGAAAGCGAAACAGGTTGGCGACCGGGTTGTGGCCAGCGTTTTCGTGAACCCCCTTCAGTTTGGCCCGTTTGAAGACTACGACCAGTATCCTCGCACCCTGGATGCGGATGCTGACATGCTTGAGAGTATCGGTGCAGATCTGTTGTATGCACCAGATGTGAAAGAGATGTACCCAGTAGGCAAAGAGCACGCTGCCACGGTTCAAGTGCCAGGTATTTCCGATATTTTATGCGGTGAGTATCGTCCTGGTCATTTCGTCGGTGTCGCCACCGTCGTCAACAAGTTGTTTA